>JAEWBT010000100.1 GCA_023391015.1 Bacteroidota bacterium | reverse complement strand
GTGGTGTAGTATTTAGAAAAATCGCGGCGTAGCTGCACCTCATCGCGCCCATTGATGCGCCAGACACGCGACCCGACCGGAATTTCCATGCTATCCGTATTTACCACCAAATGGCCCGCTACCAGTTTGCCATAAAAAGGAACGTGATACGCGCCTTCGGGCAGGTAGGCGGTGAGGTCTTCCGGCAGGTCGGTGCTGTTGTGGTTGCTGCCTTCAAAATCGGTAAGGACGAGCAGGGTTTTATAAAAATCGGTGAGACGGGCCGGCTGGCGGCATTGCGACTGTGCCCAGTTGTAGATACTGTCTATCGAAGCAGGTGAACGGTAGCGGTAGAATCCGGAATTGGCTTTTTCGCGGATGGCCCGGAATGCGGCCAAGTCCTGCTGCATTTGCGCTGCAGAAAGCATCCGGTTAAGCTTTTCCGGCGCAGGAAGGGGCGGCTTTTCACCCCACTGAAGCGTTGCTTTTCCGGAAGCGGTGTTGGTAGCTTGCAGCAGCGGAGCCACGTGAAGCCCATAATTTCCGGAAATTTCCGGCGTAAAGAAAAGCGTTTCGCCGCCATACAGACCATTGGGTGAATCCCGATAGCCAACCGTATCGCCGTTCCCGTTTAAAAGAACCAGCTCTACATCGATGCCTTTCTGCTCGCAGTGGATGCGGTAGGTTTTTCCGGAATCCAGCGCGAGGTGGAAGGAAAGGGCTTTTCCTTTCTGAAGCATCAGGGTTTTGGAAACCCGGGGCTTCAACTGCGTCTGGCTCCGGCCGTATTGGGTTTGGAACAGCAACAGCACAAAAAGGCAGCAAAGCAGGCGCATGCAGAAAGAATGGGTTTTTAGAAGCGAAATTTCCGGAAAGCCATCATCCTACTTCACCGCTTTCAAATCGGCAATCATCTTCGCTGGGTCGGGTGCGGAAAATACCGTGTTGCCTGCCACCAGGATATCGGCACCGGCTTCGGCCAGCAGCGGTGCATTTTCCAGCGTGACGCCGCCGTCGATTTCTATCATTGTTTTCGCACCGCGCTCGGTAATCAGCTGCTTCAGCGCCCGGATTTTCTCGTAGGTGCGCGGGATGAATTTCTGTCCGCCAAAGCCCGGGTTCACGCTCATAATCAAGACCAGGTCAATGTCCTCAATCAGGTCCTCCAGCGTGCTTACCGGCGTGCTGGGGTTGAGCGAAACGCCCGCCTGCATCCCGGCGGCTTTAATGCTTTGCAGACTGCGGTGTAGGTGCGGGCTCACTTCCTGATGAATGGTCAGGATATCAGCACCGGCATCGGCAAACGCATCGATGTATTTTTCCGGCTCCAAGATCATCAGATGCACATCAAACGGCTTTTTCGCGTGCTTTTTCAACGCTTTAATCACCGGCATCCCAAAAGTGATGTTAGGCACAAACCGGCCGTCCATCACATCGAGGTGAAAATAGTCGGCCTCGCTGGCGTTAATCATATCCATCGCCTCGTGCAGGCGGGCAAAATCGGCGGAAAGGAGAGAAGGAGCGATAAACATCTTTATAGTGGATAGTGGATAGTGGATAGTTGATAGTTGATAGTGAATAGTGGCTCATAAATTATGACTTATGACCCATGACTTATGACCCATGATTTACGCGGGCAAGCGCTTCCTGGGCGGCTGCGTAATCGGGGGCGATTTTGAGGGCCGCTTCGTATTGGGTCTTGGCAGCGGCAGGATTACCAAGATATTCTTCGCAAATGCCCGCGTTGAAGGGCGCATTCGGGTTCCGGGGGTCCAACTGAGCGGCTTTCCGGAAATACGGCAACGCCTTTTCCACGCTGTCTTGCTGAAGATACACGTAACCCATTGCGAAAGCGGCGTCGGCGTACTCCGGGGCGTGCGCGAGGGCAAAAAGATATTCTTCTTTTGCACGTTTCCAGTCGTTTTTCTCCTGAAAATATTGGCCGCGGGTGTAGATGGGAAACAGGTCGCTGGTGTCGGCGAGGTAGGCGTTCCGGAAATATTGCAATGCCGTGGAGTCGCCGCGGTCGCGGGCAATCGCACCCAACTGCATATGCGCTTCCTTATAATCGGGCTGCACCTGTAAGGCTGTCTGGAAAGAGGAAATCGCTTTGGCGGTGTCTTTCAAATCTTTATACACCATGCCTTTCAAAAAGTATGCATCGGTCTCATACGGGTTGGCACGCAGCACGGTGTTGATTTGCTCAAAAGCCGACTTGTAATCTTTATTGATCAGGTCGCCTTTGGCAAGATTCAGGCGGGCGCGCGGGTCTTTCGGGTTTTTCAGCAAAGCCTTGCGCAGCCACTCGCGGGATCCTTCCAGGTCGCGGGCTTCAAAGAGCAAATCGCCAATAGCAGAAAGGTATTCGGCTTTGTTGGTGTCCAGCCGTACGGCGTGGATGTAGTCGGCAGCGGCCAGCGAATCCAGATGCAGCATCCGCAGGGCATTGCCCCGTTGGTAATACAGTTCGGCCCGCGTGGTGTCGCGCACGATTTTGGCCGTCAGGTCTTTGGTTTGCGGCAGGTTGTATTCCCGCACCTTCAGGTCGGGGTGATCTTCCGGTTTGTAGGAATGGCAGGCCGTCAGCAGCAGGCCCGCCAGCAGCATGAAATAGATTTTAGGCACAGGCAAATTTGGGGAAATTCCGGCGCTTACAAAGGCGTTTTCTCATTGGCCTCAATCTTCTCTACGATAGACTGGGGTAACGATTTCCGGCGCATCCGCATATTGAGCAATTCCACCAGAAACGAAAACGCCATTGCAAAGTACACGTAGTTTTTCAGGTGCAGGTTGTGCGCCGCTTCGCCGGCCCAGCCTTCCACAATCAGGATGAGTCCAATCATCACCAAAAACGACAAGGCCAGCATCTTAATCGTGGGGTGACGGTCAATGAACTTCGCAATGGTGGGCGCGAAAAGAAACATCACCACCATTGCAATCACCACGGCGGCAATCATGATTTCCAGGTGTTTGGCCACGCCCGAAGCGGTAATCACCGAGTCAAATGAAAACACCATATCCACCAGAATAATCTGGGCGATGCCGTTCCGGAACGACAGCTTTTTGCCGCCTTCCGCCGTGTGATCTTCCTCGCCTTCTACCTTGTGGTGGATTTCCCGGACTGTTTTGATAAGCAGGAACAATCCGCCGCCAATCATCACCAGGCTTGCCAGGTCAAAGCCTTTATCAATGTAGGGAAGGGTAAATAAAATCTTGCCTTTTTGGGTGAGCAGCCAGCCCAGTCCGGCAAGCATGATGGAGCGGGTGATGATGCCTACCACCATCCAGATAAGCCGCGCGCGCTTTTGCTTGTCGGTCTCCATCCGCTGCATGATGATGGACACGAAAATGACGTTGTCGATGCCGAGGATGACTTCCAGCAAGGCCAGCGTGAACAGCGAAATGAGCGACGCCAGCGTAAAAATTTCCGGATTCATTTAAAGATATTGAGTAGCAGGTCGGTTACAAATTTCCGGCCAGTCCGGCATGAAACATAAAATATAACACATGAAACATTATTTTCCGGAAAGTCCCACGCAAATATCGCGGGCAATGGTAGGGCCTTCGTAGATAAAACCGGTATAGACCTGCACCAGCGTGGCACCTGCATCCAGCTTTTCCTGTGCATCGGCCGCCGTAAAAATGCCGCCGGCAGCAATAATCGGGTAATCCCTGCCCAGTTTTCCGGAAAGATAGCGGACGACTTCGGTGCTGCGCGCCCGCACCGGCTTGCCGCTGAGCCCGCCTGCGCCAATGCTTTCCACGCCCGGCGAGCCTAATCCGCTTCGGTCAATGGTCGTGTTGGTAGCCACGAGTCCGTCTAAAGGCAGACTTTTCACGATTTCCACAATATCATCTAATTGGCTGTCGGTGAGATCGGGCGCGATTTTGAGCAGCAGTGGTTTGGGCTTACCGAGGTTTTCGTTGAGCGTTTTCAGGTGTTGCAGGAGAGCCAGCAAGGGCTCTTTATCCTGCAAGGCGCGCAGATTGGGCGTATTGGGGGAAGAAACATTTACCACAAAATAATCCACCACTTCGTAGAGGTCGCGGAATGCTGTTTCATAATCGGAGATGGCGGCCTCGTTGGGCGTGTCTTTGTTTTTGCCAATGTTGCCGCCGATAATCACTGCGTCTTTCCGGTATTTCAGCCGGCCTGCCGCTGCCGACGCACCACCGTTGTTGAAACCCATCCGGTTGATGAGTGCACTGTCTTCTTTAAGGCGAAACAGGCGCGGCTTGTCGTTGCCGGGCTGCGGACGCGGCGTTACGGTCCCGATTTCAATAAATCCAAACCCCAGCGCGGCGAGGTCGTCGGTCCAGCGGGCGTCTTTATCAAAACCTGCGGCCAGGCCTACCGGATTTGGAAATTTCAGTCCCCAAACGGTGCGTTCCAGGGCCGGGCCTGTTTTCAGAAACGCTTTTTTCAACGCTTTGCGCATGCCAGGGATGCGGCAGAGGCGCGTTAGTTGGGCCATCGCCCAATAATGGGCTTTTTCGGGGTCGGTCTTAAAAAGGATTTTCCGCAGCAGGGAGTACATGGGGCGCAAAGATAAAGGGGCGGGTTTTGGGACCTGACAGGTCAAGGCTGGAACGAAGTGAAAGCCGCAGATGCCTGTCAGGTCTGGATTAAGTTTTCCGGCAAGTACGATTTCCGGAAAATCTAACCGGCTAAAACAACTGACCTGACAGGTCCGGAGCGAAGCGGAGGATGCCTGTCAGGTCCAATAATTTTCGGAAAATGGTATAAAAATAACCTACTTTGTGGCGCAAAAGGCTCCTTTTGGCATTCTTTTTGAGAAGCGAAATTTTAAAAGTCCGGCACCTGCATCCATGAATTATGAACTCCTTATAGAAGTGCTGGACCTGCTGCAGGCATTCGAGAAGCAGAAATCGGTTCGCTACGAAAAGAATGTAGCCGGTTTTAAAAGCTGGATTGCGGCGCAGGCCGACCGGAATGATTTGTCCAACGCACCGGATTGGGAAGGAAAAGAAGAGGGCCGATCGCCGGAAAGTGCGATCAGCACCTTGCTTTTGCGGCTCAACCGCTACGCCAAAGCCTACTCTAAAGCCGCTATTCTGGGCTCTGATTTTTCTACGCAGGAAGATTTTATTTATCTCATTACCCTAAACGTTCATGGGGCGATGACGAAAATGGAGTTGATTAAAAGAAACGTGCAGGAAAAACCCGCCGGGATGCAAATCATCAATCGCCTGATTGCTGCCGGCTGGATCCAGCAAACCGACTCGGAGACCGACCGGCGCAGCAAAGTGCTTTCCCTCACGACCAAAGGCCGCGAAACGCTGGAGGCGCAGATGAGCCAAATCCGGCAGGCTACGCAGGCGGTTTCCGGAAACCTGACGCCCGAAGAAAAAAACGATCTCATTGGGCTGCTCTCCAAACTCGACGAATTTCACAACCCGATTTATTGCCAAAACATCAAACCGGAAATGCTGCTCAATACCGTACTTCAAAATCAAAACAAGCTTCCCAGGCCATGAAAAAGAAAATAGCCATTATCGGTGCCGGGTTTTCGGGGCTTTCGGCGGCGGCCTACGCCGCTCGGGACGGCCATGAAGTGCATGTTTTTGAGAAACACGGCATTCCGGGTGGTCGCGCGCGTCAGTTCCGCACCGATGAAGGCTTTGTGTTTGACATGGGGCCGAGCTGGTATTGGATGCCCGATATTATAGAAGGTTTCTTCAACGATTTTGGCCATAAAGCGGCTGATTTCTACGACCTCGTGGCCCTGGACCCACAGTTTGAAATGGTATTCGCCGATGGCCCCATGGCGGTTCCGCATGCATATCCGGAACTCAGGGCTTTGTTTGAATCGCTGGAGCCCGGCAGTGGCCAAAAGCTGGAAAAGTTTATGGCGGCTGCGCGGTTTAAATATGAAGTAGGAATGCAGGAATTTGTAAACAAGCCCTGCCACAGCTGGATGGAATTCGTGTCGCCGCGCATTGCAAGCAGCGCCTTAAAGCTCAATTTGCTGTCGAATTTCCGGAATTATGTAGCAGGTTATTTCAGGCATCCCAAGCTGCGCGCGCTGATGGAATTTCCGGTAATTTTCCTCGGTGCTTCGCCCAAAAACATTCCCGCCCTTTACAGTCTGATGAATTATGGCGGCTACGCGCTCGGCACCTGGTATCCGATGGGGGGATTTTACCAGCTGGTGCTGGCGATGCAAAAGGTGGCGCAGCAGCAGGGCGCGATTTTTCATTTCAACCACACGGTGGAAAAAATAGCCGAAAACAGTTGGGGCGGCGTCTCGCTGGAAATAAACGGCACTACCCACGATTTTGATGCGGTCATCGCCTCGGCTGATTATCACCATGCCGAAACGCTGGTAGCCGAAAATTTCCGGAATTATACCGAGAAATACTGGCAGGACCGAACCTTCGCGCCTTCCTGCCTGATTTACTACCTGGGTTTTAAAGCGAAAATTCCGGAATTAAAGCACCATACCTTGTTTTTTGAAAATGACCTCGACGACCACATCGGGGCGATTTATGAACGGAAAAGATGGCCCGAAGCGCCGCTTTTTTATGCCTGCTGTCCGTCGAAAACCGACCCGGAAGTAGCGCCGGAAAACTGCGAAAATGTGTTTTTGCTGCTTCCCCTCGCCACCGGGCTGGACGATGCCGAAGAAACCCGTGAAAGATATCTTTCCGAGATGCTGGCGCGGCTGGAAAAGCATACCGGCGAAACCGGGTTGGCCGAAAAAATCGTTTATAAGAAAAGCTATTGCGTAAGCGATTTTATGCAGGATTACAACGCCTACGGCGGCAATGCTTACGGACTGGCCAATACGCTTTCGCAAACGGCGGTTTTAAAACCCAAGATTCAAAACAAAAAGATGCCCGCTCTCTTCTACGCCGGACAGCTCACGGTGCCGGGGCCGGGCGTGCCACCTTCTATTATTTCCGGAAAAATTGTTGCTGCCGAAGTCCACCACCTGAAAACGAAATCCTATGAAAAAACTGTTTGACGAACTTTCCTACGAGGTCAGTAAGCGCACGACCCAGAAATACAGCACCAGTTTTTCGCTGGGCATTTTGGCGCTCCGGCCTTCTATCCGTCCGGCTATTTATGCCATTTATGGCTACGTGCGGCTGGCCGATGAAATTGTGGACAGCTTTCATAATTATGATAAAGAAACCTTGCTGCGCCGGTTTAAGTCCGAAACCGAACAGGCGTTGACGGAAGGCATTTCCCTTAATCCAATTCTGCAATCGTTTCAGGAAACGGTGCACCGCTACCAGATAGACCGCGCCCTGATTGACCAGTTTTTGCACAGTATGGAGATGGACTTGCAGCAATTGGATTACGACCCGGAGCTTTACAAAGAATACATATACGGCTCGGCCGAAGTGGTGGGGCTGATGTGTTTGCAGGTGTTTACAGGTGGAGATAAAAAAGAATATGAAGCCCTGAAACCCTATGCAATGAAGCTGGGCTCGGCATTTCAAAAGGTAAATTTTCTGCGCGATCTGAAAGACGATTACCAGGTTTTGGGTCGCACCTATTTCCCCAACATTGAAATGGGTGTTTTTGACAGCAGCGCCAAAGGCCGGATTGAAGACGAGATTGCTGCCGAATTCCGGGAAGCGCTTACCGGCATCCGGATGCTGCCGCGCGCGGCGCGTTTTGGTGTGTATCTGGCCTATAAATATTACCTCTCGCTTTTCCGGAAAATAAAGCGGACACGGGCCGAAAAGATTATCAACCAGCGCATCCGGGTGCCCAACGGGCAGAAGCTTTTGGTTATGGTGAAAAGCTATGTTCGCTACAAAGCAGCCGTGTTGTAAATGGTCTGCTTTTTGGGTGTAATTTTCCGGAAACCGGGTACTTCTCAGCAGTTACCATTAGCGTCTAAGAAGTCTCTAATAATGAATTTAGCAACATGAATTTTCTTATTGTCCTGGCGGTGTTTTTCCTGATGGAAGGCGCTACCTGGGTTATCCATAAATATGTGATGCATGGCTTTTTATGGAGCCTGCACCGCGACCACCACGACCACAGCACCGATGGGCCGCTGGAGAAAAACGATTACTTTTTCGTGATTTTCGCCCTGCCCGCCATTGCACTGATGCTTTATGGAAGTGTGCATGGTTTTAACTGGACGTTTTACGTAGGCCTCGGCATTAGCATTTATGGCATGGCCTACTTTTTTGTCCATGACATTTTCATCCATCAGCGTATTCCGTTTCTGCGCAATACCCAAAACCCGTATCTGCTGGCCATTCGCCGTGCGCATAAGCAACATCACAAACACACCGGCAAGGAAAAAGGTGAGTGCTTTGGCTTTCTGTGGGTGCCGGTAAAATACTTTAAAATGTACTTTGGTAAAAAACAGCTGGGATGAGTTATACGTATCTGTTGGTCAATTTTCTAACAGTAATCATTTGCTTTATCGCATCTTTTGACCGACGGATTCGGTTTAACCGCTATTTTGGGGCGTACCTGAAGGCGGCTACCCTGGCGGCGATTCCTTTTATTGCCTGGGATGTTTGGTTTACCTCCCACGGGGTGTGGTGGTTCAACGAAGCTTATACGATTGGCTTTAAAATCGCCGGGTTGCCCATAGAGGAATGGATGTTTTTCTTTTTCATCCCCTTCTCCTGTGTGTTTACTTTCTATTGCCTGGAAAAGTTTTTTGACCTGAGTTGGGCCGATAAATACAGCGGTTTTCTGGCCGGACTGGCTGTGAGTGTGTGTCTTGTAATTGCCGTGCGGTTTCCGGAACGGATGTACCCGTTGGTGACCGCGCTTTCTACGATTGTAGTGGTGCTGTACCTGCGGCTTGTGGCCAAAGTAACCTGGCTGGGTCGGGCGTCCTTTGCGTTTTTGGTTTTAATGCCCGGCTTTTTCTTTACCAACGGCATTCTGACCGGTACAGGGCTGGCTTCGCCAATTGTGAACTACAATCCAACCCAAATTCTCAACATCCGGATGCTAACGATACCGATCGAAGACTCGGTGTATGGCTACACCCAGTTTTTGTTGGTCGTGTACCTTTTCCGGAAATTTAAAGGGAAGGAAGCGCCCCAAAAGATCGTTTCTAAACCGCTTGCAAAGCCTTTAAAACTGGAAGTATGAATCGGGACAAGGTTGTTTTGGTAGATGAGGCCGACGTGGCGATTGGGGAGATGGATAAACTGGAAGCTCACCAGAAAGGCGTACTCCACCGGGCTTTTTCGGTGTTTCTTTTTAACGAAAAAGGCGAGATGCTGTTGCATCAGCGCGCCGCCGGAAAATATCACGGCGCGAACCTCTGGACCAATGCCTGCTGCTCCCACCCGCAGTGGGGCGAAGATGTGGCCGAAAGTGCGCTGGAGCGGTTGCAGTATGAAATGGGCCTGACGTGCGCGTTGGAAAAAGCGTTTTCATTTCGCTACTACACGCCGGTGGAAAACGACCTGATTGAGCACGAGTTTGACCACGTTTTTACCGGAAAATTACCCGCTGATTGTTTACCACAGCCTAACCCCGACGAGGTACAGGCGTACCGTTGGGTAGCGCCGGACGCGTTAGAAAAAGAAGTTGCTGCACACCCGGAGGGCTACACGTTTTGGTTTAAAACCGCTTTGGGCGTGTTGAAGGAAAAAGGGTTGCTGGAAGGTGCGTGAATTTAAATCCCGTTTTACAGTCTGGTGGCCAACGCTACAAGAGATCGGTAATTTCTCTCCAAGAATGCTGTTTTGGGTATTTAATGCTGCTGTACGAGTGTTTTTCTACAAAGTATATTTAACACCTATTCCCAACGGAAAACTGAATGCGAAGTAATTTTTAATATGTGAATTATAGAGATTTTGGCTGCCCGACTTTAACCAATAGCACCGTAGTCCGCCATTGCCAATGAGCGAAAAGTTGTTGCCAATCCGGTATTCATAAAGCAAATCGCCTCCGGTAAAGGCTGCGCCGCGCGTTTCGTCTCTGCCTAAAAGAGTGCTTTTCCCAACTAAAGCGCCACCAACACTCAGAAAATAAGTGAGCTGTACCTTCTGCCCAATAGGTTCTGAGTGGCCGATGTATAAACCCATTCCATACAACGGGTTTGCAAGAAAGGCTTTTTCTCCCGGATATTTTGGGGCATAGCCTTCAAAGCCCAGTTGGGAAACTTCTGTTGATATGCCCACAACAAGGCCGCGGTTGAAGGTAAACTGTGCTTTTCCCGAAGCATGTGCCCCCCAGGTAC
>JAEWBT010000089.1 GCA_023391015.1 Bacteroidota bacterium | reverse complement strand
GGCCTTGCCTTTTCGCGTCATTTCACGCAGGACGGCAAGAGCGCCTACGACCTGTTTCAATACGAAATGCGCACTTCCGTTATTCGCAACCCGAACGGCGAGAAGGTTTTTGAGATGAACGACGTGGAAGTGCCGGCCCACTGGTCGCAGATTGCCACCGACATCCTGGCCCAGAAATATTTCCGGAAAGCAGGCGTGCCACAACCCGATGGCAGCCTCGGCCGCGAAACGAGTGTGAAACAAGTGGCGCACCGCCTGGCCGATTGCTGGCGGCAGTGGGGTGAGAAATATGGTTATTTTGCTTCTAAGCAAGACGCGCAGGTGTTTTACGACGAGCTGGTGTTCAGCATCCTGTCGCAAAGCTGTGCGCCCAACTCGCCGCAGTGGTTCAACACCGGCCTGCACAGCGCTTATGGCATCACCGGCGACCCGCAGGGCCACTATTTTGTGGACCCCATTTCCGGAAAACTGGAGCGCTCGCAGAACGCGTATGAGCGGCCCCAGCCGCACGCGTGTGCCCGCTACAATACCCGGCTTTTTACCAACAAAGGCATTCTGCAAATCGGCGATATCGTAACGCAGAACCGTACCGACCTGGAGGTTTTTGACGGCAATCGCTTTGTAAAAATTCTGGCTGTTAAAGACAACGGGGTAAAACCGGTGTTTCGGGCAACGCTGGCCAACGGCAACTTTATTGAGTTTACCGGTGATCACCAGATTTGGAGCAGCGCCCTTCGCAAAAAAGACGGCGGTGTTTACAGCTGGAAACCGCTTGCGGAAATCCTCGGTCAGAAAGTACAGCAAACTGCTCTGACCCACGCGCTGCCAGAGTTGGAGTTGGTTGCGGAAGCGGCAGAAGCAGCAAACGGGCCGGTCAAAAACTTTGTGGCGCAGGCCTGGGAAAATGCCCGCGAAGAAGGAGAAGCTATGGTTCCCGGAAAAACGACGCTGGACCTGGCAAAAGCGGCGCTTGCCGGCTGGGTGGTAAGCGACGGTTATTACGGCAAATACAACCAGAATAACAAGACCACGATGTTCGGCGTTATCACCATTAACGACGACGAGTATGCCCACGTAACAGGCCTTTTCAACGATATTTTCGGGGCTTCTAAAACAGTCGTTCGCCGGTCGGTTCACGATCTGTACCGTATCGTAAAGCACGATCGTAAGGAAGTGGACGACTACGTAGCGGAGTACGAACTGGCCCAGTCATCGCTCACCGCACGGGTGCCGGAGCGGATTATGCAAGGCACGATGGCGGAAAAATGCGCTTTCCTGCAAAGCCTTTTCCAGGGAGATGGCTCTGTACGGGTTCGAAAAGAAGAAGGGCGTAACAGCGGCGATGTTGTACTGACTTCTATTAGCGAAGAACTGGTTCATGGCGTTCAAATGCTGCTGCTGAATCTGGGTATTTACAGCAACATTTCGCCCGTAGCGGACTCCCGTGAAGACCGCCACATGCACTACCAGCTCACGATTGCCTACAGCAGCGAGCGCCGGAAATTTGAGCAACTTATCGGTTTTATTTCGGCGGATAAAAAAGCCAAACTGAGCCGCCTGAACAGTGAGATTTCCGGAAAATCCAGGAAAGCGGTTAGCGAGCAAACGGTTGTTTCCATTGATTTTATCGGGGAAGAAACGGTTTACGACATTCAAACTGAAACGGCGCAGTTCGCGGCCAACGGTGTTACCGTTCACAACTGTTTCATCCTGAGCGTGGACGACGACCTCGTGAACCCCGGCGGCCTGATGGACCTGTGGGTGCGCGAAGCCCGGATTTTTAAATACGGCTCCGGTGTGGGTACCAACTACTCCAACATCCGCGCGGAAGGCGAAAAGCTTGCCGGTGGCGGCACCTCTTCGGGCCTGATGTCGTTTCTGCGCATCGGCGACCGCGCCGCAGGCGCGATTAAAAGCGGCGGTACCACCCGTCGGGCGGCCAAGATGGTGTGCCTCGACCTGGACCACCCGGAGATTGAGCAGTTTATTGACTGGAAAGTAGAAGAAGAAAAGAAAGTAGCTGCTCTGATTGCCGCCGGTTATGCAAGTGATTACGAAGGTGAAGCCTACCGTACCGTTTCAGGTCAGAACTCCAACAACTCGGTGCGCATCCCGAACGCATTTTTCCGGAAACTGGAAAGCGGCGGCGACTGGGAAATGACGGCCCGCACCGACGGCCACGTGATGAAGAAAACGCCGGCCCGCGCCCTGTGGGATAAAATTGCCTACGCCGCCTGGCGCTGCGCCGACCCCGGCACGCAGTACGACACGACGATCAACGAGTGGCACACCTGTCCGGAAGGCGGCCCGATCCGGGCCAGCAACCCGTGTTCAGAATACATGTTCCTCGACAACACGGCCTGCAACCTGGCTTCTCTTAACCTCCGGAAATTCTTCAACGAAGAAACGAGTGTTTTTGATGTAGAAGGCTTTGAGTACGCGACCCGCCTGTGGACCGTCGTGCTGGAAATTTCCGTGCTGATGGCGCAATTTCCAAGCCCGGAAGTAGCGCAGTTGTCCTACGACTACCGCACCCTCGGCCTCGGCTTTGCCAACCTCGGCTCGATGCTGATGGTAAGCGGCATTCCGTATGACTCCGAAGAAGGCCGCGCGATTGCCGGTGGTATTACCGCCATTATGAACGGCATTTCCTATAAAACATCGGCGGAGATGGCGCAGGTGCTGGGCGCATTCCCCCGCTACGAGGAAAACCGCGAGCACATGCTGCGCGTGATGCGCAACCACCGCGCTGCGGCCTACGACGCTACCGATGCCTACGACAATCTGGAAATCAAGCCGATGGGCATCAGCGCGAAGTACTGCCCGGAATACCTGCTTCGCGCGGCCACCAAAGCGTGGGACGACTGCGTGCAGATGGGCGAGAAATACGGCTACCGCAACGCGCAGGCCACAGTAATCGCTCCTACCGGTACAATCGGGTTAGTTATGGATTGCGACACCACCGGTGTGGAGCCTGATTTTGCACTCGTGAAGTTTAAAAAGCTTTCCGGCGGCGGTTATATGAAGATTGTAAACCAGAGCGTGCCCGCGGCCCTGCGTAAACTGGGCTATAATGAAAGCGAGATCGACGCGATGGTGAAATACGCCAAAGGTCACGGCACCTTTGCCGGCGCACCGTTCATCAACCACCAAACCCTGTCTGAAAAAGGCTTGATGGCGGAAGAACTCAAAAAGCTGGATGCTGCTGTAGAAAGCGCCTTTGACATTGCTTTTGTGTTCAACGTCTATACCCTGGGCGAAGAGTGCCTTAAGCGCCTCGGCTTTACCCCGGAAGAGTATTACCATCCGGAATTCTCCCTGCTGGAAGCGCTTGGTTTTGAGGACGACGAGATTGAAGCGGCCAACGACTACGTGTGCGGCACCATGATGATGGAAGGCGCACCGGGCCTGAAGCCGGAGCACCAAAGCGTGTTTGACACGGCCAACAAATGCGGCAAAAAAGGCGAGCGCTACATCCACGCCCACGGTCACATCCGCATGATGGCCGCCGTGCAGCCGTTTATTTCCGGGGCCATTTCCAAGACCATTAACCTGCCCAACGAAGCCACCGAAGCGGAAATCAAGGATTGCTATCAGCTTTCGTGGGAACTGGGTATTAAGGCCTGCGCCCTCTACCGCGACGGCTCTAAACTGAGCCAGCCGCTGAGCAACAAAAGCGACAAAAAGAAGAAAGATTCCAAAGACCAGGAGTCAAAATCCAAGGAAGCCGAAGGCTCCAATGCGAAGCATCCAACATCATCCAACAGCGAAGCGTCCAACCTCAGCGTAGCTGACCTGAGCACGGAGGAATTGCTGGACGAAGTGAACCGCCGCGTGCAGGCTGCACCCGACACCAAACTGCGGAGCAAACTGGCCACGATTGTGGAGCGCAAGCAGTTGCCTGCCCGTCGTCGCGGCTATACGATAAAAGGCAAAGTGGGCGGACAGGCGCTCTTCCTGCGCACCGGCGAATACGGCGACGGCACGCTGGGTGAAATCTTTATCGACATGGCGAAGGAAGGGGCCACGATGCGCTCCCTGCTCAACTCGTTTGCCATTGCGGTGAGCGTGGGCCTGCAATACGGCGTGCCACTGGATGAATACGTGGACAAGTTCATCTTCACGCGCTTTGAGCCGGCGGGCATGGTGGACCACCCGAACATTAAATCGGCGACCTCGGTGCTGGATTATATCTTCCGGGTGCTGGCCTACGAATACCTTGACCGCGACGATCTGGTGCACGTGCCCGACGCGAGCCGCAAGCTGGCCGTTGCCACGCCGGAAATTTCCGGAAATCTGCGGGATCTGGAAGACGCCGGAGAGGCGATGCCCAAGGCCGGACGTGCGGATGCAGTGCATCCCGGCAAGCCTACCGAGCCGGTTTTGGAAACCGTAGCCACGCCTGGCGGACACCACAACGTTGGTTCGCTTGCTGAGGCGAAGGCCGACCAGAAAAAGCTGTTGGGCACGAGCGCCGATGCGCCTGCCTGCCGCCAGTGTGGCAACATCACGCTTCGGAACGGAACGTGCTATATGTGCCCGAATTGCGGAACGACGACGGGGTGTAGTTAGAAATTGCACTATTAATAATACAGCCGTGATTGTTTTTTATACAGTCACGGCTGTTAATTATTAAATTCGTAAACAGAATGGACAAGAAGCAAAAACAACTTAATAAGCAGAAGGCTTTTAAACTTATCAGCGAAGAAAGAATGGCTCTTTGGGCAGGGGCGGGGCTATCCGTCTATGCCGGCTATCCTAAAGGCCAAGATTTAGCTAATCTCTTGTGGAAAGAAATTCTGAAAAGAAATAAAAGGACTGATCTCCCCTTAGCTCAAATAGCTGATGAATGTATAATTGCTAGTGGTAGGAATGAACTTATCCGTACTCTGAAGGGGTTATATTCCAAAAAGCCAAAAACTAATTCTTTGCATAAAGTTATATCTTCTATTCCCCATTTCAACACAATAATTACTACGAACTACGATACTCTATTTGAAGATACCCTTGAAGAAGGCTGTAATATAATAGTGTCTGATAGTGATCTGGCATATTATGATAACCGCAAGCGCTCTCTATTTAAGATTCATGGAGACTTAAAGATGCCAGATAGCATTATTATTTCCAGCGCTGATTATAATAATGCTCTTGTTTATAGATTAGGGGGCACTTACTACAGCACTGTCCAAACAAAGCTTATCGAACACCACATACTATATATAGGGTATAGTCTCAGTGACCCAAATATAAATATGATGTTGGATAAGATCGCTGCTGTACTAGGACAAAATAGTAAGGAAAGTTTTTTTGTATCTCCGAATATATCTATTGATAATTATGCTGAACTTAAGAGGAGGAATATAATCCCAATAGAATCAACAGCGGAAGATTTTCTCACCGAACTAACCTCTTTTATAAAGAGTAACATTGTAGGTGACTTTAAAAAAAAATTAGTCAGTCCTCAGGTATTCCATAAATTTCTAGAAAATCATGATCTTTCTGCACAAGTAAGTCAATCTGTAAGGGGAAACCATATACATGGCATACAACCTTTCGATGTAAAAAAGAACACTCTGGGCATGTTGCAAATTACTGGTGACAATAGAATGTCAACCGCCATGACTGAATTTATCAATAATGCTTGCCAAGAGACAATAGAGATTTCTTCTAAAAATGGCTTGAAAACGTTCTGTGTTAACGATATAAATTTATTAGATAATGATGGGAGCAAAATTATCATTTTTAAAAGACCAGTATTCAAGGATAATATATCTATATCGTTTGCAGATGGTCATGAACATAACGATATTCCATTTGAAGCATTTAACAGCAACGGTAAGTTCTGGGCGAAGGCACAGTTCAACGATGCACTTTTTAAAGTGCAGCATAAAGAAGGGACAAACACTTTTGATATTAAATTTCAAAGAAATGATGGTTTTTCAACACCAAGAAATGAAATTCAGAATCTAGAAACACTAATTCGGTTTTCAAAAGGTGTAGAGTTTAATGTATTTTCAGCAGGTAAAAGTCTGAAAGGAATTCAACCTAAGGGAATAGGAAAAGATATTCATGAGATGGAAGGGCAATTGAGACTTTTTAAAAACTTAATCAAAATAGAGAAACAATATAATATTAGGTTCGGAAAAATAAACTCATTCAGTGATCAGGACGAAATGAATGTATTTCTACTAGCTCGTTTGATTGATGATGGATACCTTGAGGTTGAATTGGAGCCCGAAATGGAAGCAATGATGCACTTTAATGATCCTATTGAGCTAAATTTAATTTTAAAGGGAGAGCGCAGTTTGATAATAGAGAATAACGGATGGAATGTTGTTGTTATTTGTGGGCAAGCATTAGAACTGGGTTATGAATGCATAGAGATACCCGAGGTAAAGATTTTAAACCCAGATGAAGTAGAGTTATACAAGGACTGTAATGTAGTATTCCAAGGACTAGGTAATACTGGTCGTAAAAGATACTTCAAGGAAAGATTAGTGTCTTTGGATTTAGAACAACAATTAAATTTTCATTCGGACAGAATAGTCAAGACCATATTATAAATATTGCGTTTAAATAAGTCAGCAAAGGTGCCCCCCGCTCGGCCTAGCGCTCTCAGCACCGTTCAGCGAAGGCTCCCCCCGCTCGGCGTAGCGTTCCCAACACCGTTCGGCTAAGGCTCCCGCCTTCGTCGCCAGTGTCTAAGTACAGATGACGAAGGCG
>JAEWBT010000046.1 GCA_023391015.1 Bacteroidota bacterium | reverse complement strand
GTGCAGGCACGCACCGGAATACTGCCCGTTGCGGCTTTCGGCGGTCATCTGCGCGCGGGAACAGCGGCAGGCAAACACGTGCTTTCCCCAAACCAGTTTATGCAAGACTTCGCCATAGCGCGGCAATCGCAGGGTTTGCGAGAAGTGAGCCTCGTGTTCGGCAGGGGTCTGCGGGCCGAGTTCCGGAGAAATTTCCAGTTCCCGCAGCGCGTCAAAAATGCTTTGCAGGTATTCCGGGCGCACCCGCTGCCGGTCGAGGTCATCGATGCGCAGGCGCAGCACCCCGTCTGCTTCGCGGCAGCGCTCCGCAACCAACCGGAAGTTGGCTTTATTTCCGGCATGGATAAAACCGGATGGCGTGGGCGCGATGCGAAAAAAGCGGGTTTTCATAGAGTGGATATTTTCCGGAAAATGGCGTTGGATTTCCGGAAATCAAGCGCTGTAAGCCAGCTCCGCTACCACGGGGCAGTGGTCGGAAAAAGTAACGTCTTTCAGGTGCGAAGCGGCTTGCAGGTAAGGCACCAACGGTTCGGAGGCACAAACGTAATCAATGCGCCAGCCTTTGTTTTCAGCGCGCACCGTGGGGAAACGCTGCGTCCACCACGTGTAGCTGTCGCGGATTTCAGGATTTAATTTCCGGAAAATATCGGTCATTCCGGCATTCAGGAAATCGTCCATCCAGGTGCGCTCTTCGGGCAGAAAACCGCTGCTTTTGAGATTGCTTTTGGGATTGTGGATGTCGGCTTCGCGGTGGGCGATATTGAAATCACCGCATACAATCAGGTTTTTGCGGGTTTGTTTCAGCGCAGCGATCCATTCCCCAAACTCGCGGAGCCACTGGTATTTATAATCCTGCCGCACGGTGCCGGTGGTGCCGCTGGGAAAGTAGGCGTTGATAATGGTCAGGTCGCCGAGGTCGGTGCGCAACACGCGGCCTTCGGCGTCGCTCTGGCTGTGGCCCGTGCCGCCGTAGGCTTCGCAGGCCGCGCCCTTGGTGAAGGTCGCCACGCCGCTGTAGCCTTTCTTCTCTGCGCTAAACCAATGGCATTTATATCCAAGCGCTTCAAAATCGGCAAGTGGCACATCCGTTTCCAGCGCTTTGACTTCTTGCAGACACAGCACGTCGGGGGCGGTTTCCCCTACCCAATCCAAAAAACCTTTTTTAAGCGCGGCCCGGATGCCGTTGACGTTGTAGGAAATGATTTTCACGCGCCGAAAATAAGGCGGCTGTTTTTAGACTTGTTCAAGTCCTCGGACACTATCCAGATAGATTTGACAAGTCTAAAGGACCAGCGCTCACTTTGGACTTGTCAAGTCGGTGGACTACCGCCCCAGCGAATCGGAGTAAAGGATTTCCTGGCGGCTGCGGCCCGGGGGCGGGGCCGGAACAATTTTAACCTCAAAGCGGCGGTGGCGCTTTACTTTTCCGGGTTTCAGGGCGGCCGAGTCAATCTGCGGCCGCTGCGATTCGGGCAGGATTACGACGGATTGCGTGTCGGTGCGCTTCACAGGTTGCTGAGCAAAAGCCGGCAAGACAAGGGCAACGGTGAGGGATAAGAAAAGCGCTTTCATTTGAGGGAAATTTTTACCAAACCTACCCAAAAACCACACCAAAACAAAAAAGGGAAAGCGTTTTTCACAGCTTTCCCTTTCTCAAAAAACAACTTTATTGCCAGCGGCGCTGTGCCCAGCGGGAGCGGCTTTCGGTGGCTGCCGGTTGTGCGTTTTCCGCCGGCTGCTGGCGGTCAGCCTTCCAAACATGAGCCGCAAAAAGGGCCGCAATTTCCGGAACTTCAGCTGCCGATTCGTAAAGCTTTTCCGGTGCAAAATACTTTGGGATAAAGCCGGTATCGAACTTGCCTTCCCGGAAAGCGGGCTGCTGCAAGGCCCACGTGCCAAACGGCAAGGTGGTTTGGATGCCCTGAATCTGATACTCGTCAATGGCCCGCAAAAGCCGCTCGATAGCCTGCTCGCGGGTGGCACCCCAGGCAATGAGTTTGGCAATCATCGGGTCGTAATAAATCGGAATTTCCGAGCCTTCCTCGTAGCCGTCATCCACGCGAATGCCGGGGCCTTTGGGCGTGAGGTATCGCTCCAGCGCACCGGTGTCGGGCAGAAAATTATTGGCCGGGTCTTCGGCACACACGCGCAGCTCAATGGCGTGTCCGCGGATTTCCAAATCGTCCTGACCAAACGGCAAGGGATGACCTTCGGCCACGCGGATTTGCTCTTTCACAAGGTCCAGCCCGGTAATTTCTTCCGTCACGCAGTGCTCTACCTGCAGGCGGGTATTCATTTCCAGAAAATAGAAGGCCAGGTCGTCGTCCACCAAAAACTCTACGGTTCCCGCTCCGCTGTAGTCGCAGGCTTTGGCCACCGCCACGGCACTTTCGCCCATGGCTTTGCGCACGTCGGGGGTGAGGCAGGAGGACGGCGCTTCCTCAATCAGTTTTTGGTGGCGGCGCTGCACGGAGCATTCCCGCTCAAAAAGATAGACACAGTTGCCATGTTTATCGGCCAGAATCTGAATTTCGATGTGCTTGGGGTTGGCCACGTAGCGCTCCATAAATACATCGTCGTTGCCAAAAGCGCTGGCCGCTTCGCTTTGCGCCAAGCGGATGCCTTCGGCCAGATCTTCTTCTTTTTCCACCACCCGCATCCCTTTTCCGCCGCCGCCCGCCGAGGCTTTAACAAGCAGCGGGTAGCCGGTAATCTTGGCGATTTCACGGGCTTCTTCGGTGGATTTGACCGGCTGATCGGTGCCCGGAACCATGGGCACACCAAAGGCCTTGGCCGCTTGTTTGGCACCGATTTTAGAGCCCATCGTGCGGATGCTGTAAGGCGAAGGGCCAATGAAAATAAGTCCTGCTTTTTCTACCGCTTCCGAGAAATCGGCGTTTTCGCTGAGGAAACCGTAGCCGGGGTGGATGGCATCGGCACCGGTCTCTTTAGCTGCGGCGATGATTTTATCAATTACCAGATACGACTGGTTGGAAGCGGCCGGGCCAATGCAAATGGCTTCGTCGGCGTAGCGCACAAACGGCATTTCGCGGTCGGCCTCCGAGAAAACGGCTACGGTTTGGATGCCCATTTCGCGGGCGGTGCGCATCACGCGCAGCGCGATTTCGCCGCGGTTGGCAATAAGGATTTTATGGATAGATTTCATTGGAGAATTGGACATCCGCCTTTGGCGGAAATTGGACAGCCCTTCGACAAGCTCAGGACTATTGGACTTTGCTTCGCAAAATTGGACTGCCGTCGGCAATTAGAGAATTGGATTATTGAATAATCGGAAATTTCCCAATGGCCGAAGGCCGTCCAATTCTCCAATGCCTGAAAGGCGTCCAATGTCGCGTCTGGCGGCGTCCAATTTTATTCATGGCTGGAAACGGTGGAGCCTTTGCCGTATTTGACGAATGCCCACAGGTACAGCACGCGCGAGATGCGCATCAGCCAAGGTTGAAGCAGGGCCAGCAACACAAATGCAATTCCCATAAAAATAAAAACGCTGTTGTCTTTATAGGAAAAACCATAGGTAAGGGCGAAAATGACCGCAAAGATGGCCAATAGGGCTACCGTGAGGCCATAGGAAACGTAACCAGTGCCGTAGTAAAAGCCGGGTTCCAGTTCCATTTTCTGATCGCACACGGCACAACGGTCCGGCATATCGAGCAGATGATTTAATGGAAAAAAGCCTTTTTGTTTAAACATCCGGCCTTTGCGGCAGTTGGGACATTTCATCCCCAGCAATGCTGGCAGGGCAGCGGGTTTGTTGGTTTCCATAATGGCGGCAAAGGTAGCAAAGCGCGGCTGCGGGGAACTTATTTTCCGGAAATAAAGGCTTCTCGTTCAGACTTGTCAAGTCCATCGGTAGCCTACCCGAGGACTTGACAAGTCGTGGGTAGCTATCCGGAAATCTCACCCATCATTTTCCTGCCCCGCGCCATGAAAATACCGGTACACCAGCGCGGCCTTGCTTTGCCCCACCGCCCCGGTCAGTTCCCGCTCCGTGAGGGTTTTAATCTTCGCCACCGACCGGAAACGCTGCAACAACTCCGTGGCCGTTTTGGCCCCGATTCCCGGAATTTCTTCCAGTTCATTTTTAAACGTTCCGGCACTGCGCAGCTTCCGATGAAAGGTAATGCCAAAGTTGTGGACCTCGTCGCGGATGCGGCGGACCAGCAGGTGGGCAGGCGAGTCGAACGGCAGGTTCAGCGGCTCCGAGTCGCCCGGAAAGAAAATGCTTTCTTCCCGCTTCGCCAGGCCCACAACCGTCATCTGCCCTTCCAGTCCCAGCTTACGGATGCTTTCCATCGCGGCGCTCAATTGTCCTTTGCCGCCGTCGATAATCACCAGTTGCGGCAGGTTTTTGCCCTCGGCGGTGAGGCGGCGGTAGCGGCGTTCCACCACTTCGGCCATGGAGGCAAAATCGTTGATGCCCACCACGGTTTTCACGTTGTAGTGCCGGTAATCTTTCTTCGACGGGTAGCCGTTCCGGAAACACACCATCGCCGAAACAGGGTACGAGCCTTGAAAGTTGGAGTTGTCAAAACACTCAATATGCGTCGGCAATTCCGGAAGGGAAAGCGCCCGTTGCAGGTCGCGGAGTACGGGATTTTTCTTGCTGGTGCTTTCGGCGCTGGCCACTTTTTCGCCAATCAAGAGCGTGTCTTTCCGGCGGCGGTCCTGGGCAAAGTAATCGGCGTTTTTAAAGCATAAATCCAGCAGCTTTTTCTTGTCGCCCGCTTTCGGGACGGTCAGTTTTAGGTCGGCTTCGGCGAGGTCAATGCTCACCGGGGCAATCACCTCGCGGGCGTTGCTTTGGTAGATTTCCCGGAACCGCGCCAAGGCCAGGGCCAGCACGTCGGCGTCTTCTTCCTCGTCGGTTTTGCGTTCAATCTCAATGGTGCGGGTGTAAATCACCGAGCCGTTCACCACCATCATGTAACTC
>JAEWBT010000017.1 GCA_023391015.1 Bacteroidota bacterium | reverse complement strand
GGTCAGCTTTTCTTCCACCCCCAGCTCCAGCAATTGCAAAAGCGACCGCATGTTGATATCCCACGCCTTCATCGGCATTTTCTCTCCCGTGGCCGACAGCAGGGCCGCCAGCAGATACACTTGCGTTATCTTTTCTTTCCGGACAACCTCCTGAATCGCTTCTTTATCCGTCGCGTCGAGCTTCGAGAACGGGCCGGTGCCTTTGAGCAAAGGATGTTCCTCGGCCAGGTCGGTGGCAAAAACGTTTTGAGCGCCATGCTTTTCGCGCAGGGCCAGGGTGAGTTCTACGCCGATTTGGCCACAAGCGCCAAGAATCAGGATGCGTTCCGTCATGAAAGAAAAGGAGAGGTTTGAGAGAGAAGAGAAGGGTGAGTGGAATTGCGGAAAAGTAGGACATTTTTCCGGAAATTCCGGACTATGCAGGCACGTGCTTGCTGTCTTTGATGAGCTTGAAAAACTCATCAAACAAGTAGCGGCTGTCGTGGGAGCCGGGCGTGCTTTCGGGGTGATACTGCACGGAGAAAGCCGGAATGTCGGTGCGACAAATGCCTTCCACCGTGCCGTCGTTCAGGTTCACGTGCGTTACCTCCATATTTCCGGAAAGGGCCACCGAATCGGGGCACACCACAAAGCCGTGGTTTTGGGTCGTGATTTCGCTCAGGCCGGTGCGCAGGTTTTTCACCGGGTGGTTCAGCCCGCGGTGGCCGTGGTGCATTTTAAACGTCTTAATTCCGGAAGCACGCGCCAAAAGCTGATGGCCGAGGCAAATACCAAAGAGCGGAATACGGGCCTCCAGCAGCTGGGCAATTTTCTTTGCTGCAATCTCCATTGCTGCCGGGTCGCCGGGGCCGTTAGAGATAAAAATACCATCGGGCTGGAAGGCCAGGATTTCTTCCGGAGCCGTATCGGCGGGAAATACTTTCAGGTAGCCGCCTTCGTCGGAAAGGCATTGCAGGATATTTCTTTTCACCCCAAAATCCACCACTGCCACGCGGTAGGGCGCGTCTTCGCGGCCAAAGAAATACGCGTTGCGCGTGCCCACCTGGCTTGCCAGGTCCAGCCCCTCCATTTTCGGAACCTTTGCGAGGGCTTCGGCGAGAGCTTCGCCGCTGAGTTTCTCGGTGGAAACCACACCATTCATGGCGCCTTTGGTGCGGATGTGCTGCACCAGCGCGCGGGTATCAATACCGTGAACGGCCACGATGTTGTGCTGAATCAGATATTGCTCCAGCGTGTCGGCGGCGGTCATGCGGCTAAAGCGGTCGGAGATGTTTTTACACACCAAGGCCGAGATGGTTACGCGGTCGCTTTCAATATCTTTTTCGTGGATGCCGTAGTTGCCCACATAGGCGTTGTTCATCACCAGCACCTGCCCGGTGTAAGACGGGTCGGTGAATACTTCCTGATAGCCCGTCATTCCGGTATTAAAACAAATTTCTCCCCCACTCGTCCCTTCTGCGCCAAAAGAAATGCCTTCCAGGGCGGTTCCATCTTCCAAAAAAAGATACGCCGGCTTTTGTGTTTGCATGAGCGCAAAAATAAGCAAAGGGGGCGAGGGAATCAGAATGAGTCAAAAAGCATTTGGAGCGGATTGGCATTCGACCCGATTGACGTGAAAAACCTGCCAGCACCGTGTTTAGACTTGTCAAGTCTCTCGGTAAAGCCTCCGAGGACTTGACAAGTCGGACAAGCTCAGCCTGACACTCATTTTCTCATCATTAAGAGGCACTCCGGAACAGCTTAAAGCAGTTCCGGAAACTTAAAGCTCTTTTCCGGATAGCGCTTCTTTGATTCCGGACAGCTTTAGCAGGCTTCGAAGCATTCCGGAACGTGTCTTTAGAGTTCCGGAGTACGTCTTCGGGTTCCCGGAATGCGTCTTCGAGGTTCCGGAACATGTCTTCGACCTTCCGGAACATGTCTTTGAGGTTCCGGAATGCGTCTTCGACCTTCCGGAACACATCTTCGACTTTCCGGAACGCATCTTCGACCTTCCGGAACACATCTTCGACCTTCCGGAAGGTGTCTTCAACCTTCCGGAATACGTCTTTGACCTTCCGGAGTGCGTCTTCGGCCTTTCGGAGTGCGTCTTTGAGGTTCCGGAAGGTGTCTTCGATCTTCCGGAAGGTTTTTTGACTTATTAGAAGAATGATTCAAAGCACGGGTGGAGATTATTTTAATAACCTTCTTAAAAGGAGATTTCCGGTATTTTGCAGGGCTGCTTTTGGGACAGATTCTTATCCCTGCTTGCCACGGGCTTTTTGCTCTAACATTTCCTGAATTATTTTCGCCATTCCATCATGATGACTCAAAACGCTCCCTCCCGCCTGTCGTTTGAAGATTTTAAAACCGGCGTGCTGGCCGATTACCGGCTGGCCGTGGCCTCCCGCGAAGCCTCGCTGATTGGGCGGCGCGAGGTGCTGACCGGCAAGGCCAAATTTGGCATTTTTGGCGACGGCAAAGAGCTGGCCCAGATTGCGGCAGCCAAGTGCATGAAGCCCGGCGACGTGCGCAGCGGCTATTACCGCGACCAAACGCTGATGTTTGCTACCGGCATGAGCGATATTGAAAAGTTTTTCTCCCAGCTTTATGCCAATCCCAACATCGAAGACGAGCCTGCCACCGGCGGGCGCATGATGAACGGCCACTATGGTACCCGCTGGCTGGACGCGCAGGGCGAGTGGAAAAATCTGATGGAAGGGCCGCAGTCGTCGTCGGACATCTCCCCCACCGGCGGGCAGATGCTGCGGGCGCTGGGCCTGGCCTTTGCTTCTAAATGTTACCGGCAGATCCGGGGGTTGCAAAGCGGGTTTGAAAAGTTCTCCAATGGCGGCAACGAAGTGGTTTTTTGCACGATTGGCGATGCCTCTACCTCGGAAGGGCATTTTTGGGAAACGATGAACGCCGCAGCGGTGCTGAAAGTGCCCCTGGCGGTGTTTGTGTGGGATGATGGTTATGGGATTTCCGTTCCGCGCAACCTGCAAACGGCGAAAAACTCCATCAGCGAAGCCCTGAAGGGCATGAGCTACGACGAGCATGTGGGCGGCATTCGCATCCACACGGCCAAAGGCTGGGATTATGCAGGACTGGTGAATACCATTCAGAAAGGGATTGAGGAAGTGCGCGAGACGCACGTGCCGGCCTTGTTCCATATTCAGGAAGTAACGCAGCCGCAGGGCCACAGCACCTCGGGCTCCCACGAGCGCTACAAAAGCCCGGAGCGGCTGGAGTGGGAAAAAGAAATGGATTGCCTCGTGAAGATGCGGCAGTTTATTCTGGAAGAAATTGAACTCATTACCGCCGAAGAGTTGGATGCCATCGAGGCCGACGCAAAAGAAGAAGCCCGCGCCGCCAAGCGCCGCGCGTGGGAGGCGTTTCAAAAACCCATTCTGGAACAGCGGGAAAAGGCGATTGGGTTGATGAACGCCGTGCTTTCCGAAGCTCCGGATGCGGGACTTTCTGCACAAGTACAGCAACTGGGCGCGGCCAAAGAGCCGATTCGGAAGGATGTGTTGCAAACCATTTCGCGCGTGTTGCGGACGGTTTCCGGAAATTCCTCCATGGCCGTTTCGCAGCTCAAAGACTATGCGCAAAGCCTGCGTGAGGATGCGGCGGATAAATTCAACTCGCACCTTTATAGCCAGTCGGCCCACAGCGCGATGAAAGTGCCGGTGGTGGCAGCCCAATACGACGGCGACCAGCAACTGAACGGCTACGAGATTCTGAACAAATACTTTGACGAGCTTTTTACCCGCAACCCGGCGGTGGTGGCCTTTGGCGAAGACCTCGGCAAGATTGGCGACGTGAATCAGGGCTTTGCCGGCTTGCAGGAAAAGCACGGTGCAGCCCGCATTTTTGATACCGGCATCCGCGAGGCCACGATTATCGGGCAGGGCATTGGCGCGGCCATGCGCGGCCTGCGGCCCATTGCTGAGATTCAGTATCTGGATTACCTGCTCTATGGCCTGCAACCTTTGAGCGACGATGTGGCGACCTTGCAATACCGGACGCGCGGCGGCCAGAAATGCCCCTTGATTGTGCGCACGCGCGGCCACCGGCTGGAAGGCATCTGGCACAGCGGCTCGCCGATGGGGATGGTGCTGAACGCCCTGCGCGGCATGTATGTATGTGTGCCCCGCAACATGGTGCAGGCCGCGGGGATGTATAACACGCTGTTGCAAAGCGACGAGCCGGGCCTGGTGGTGGAGTGCCTGAATGGCTACCGGTTGAAAGAACAGCTGCCAGGCAATCTGTCGGAGTTTACCGTGCCGCTGGGCGTTCCGGAAATTTTGCAGGAAGGCGAAGACATTACTATTGTTTCCTACGGCTCTACCCTGCGCGTGATTGCCGAGGCGATAGAACAATACCTGGAGCCGGGTGGTATTTCGGTGGAACTGATTGACGTGCAGACGTTGTTGCCCTTTGATGTTTCCGGAAAAATCGTGGAAAGCCTGCAAAAGACCGGACGGATTTTGTTTGTGGATGAAGACGTTCCCGGCGGGGCCAGCGCATATCTGTTCCAGCAGGTGATTGAAATGCAGGGTGGCTACCGTTATCTGGATGCGCAGCCGCGAACGCTGACAGCCAAAGCCCACCGACCGGCCTACGCTACGGACGGCGACTATTTCTCGAAGCCCAACGCCGAAGACATAGCCGCTGCTGTGGAAGCCCTGATGGCGGAATAAAGGGGTTGGAACGGATTTTAATCTCAGCGGTCCAGGATGTTGACTTCCACTTTTGCTAATCGCACCAAAATGAGACCGGATGCTTTAAACCCAAGAGGCTGGATGTTTTTCAGCCTCTTTATTTTGGCCGTTACCGTAGCCGGATTGGGTTGCTTGCTGTCCCATCCGGGTTTGTGGCTGGAGGAGATAGCGCAATTTTTTACCGCTTTGGGGGTTCAGCGAGGGCAAGTAGCCGCTGTGCAGCAGCAGTCTTTATCCAACCTTGTGGCGCAAAGCAATCAGCATCTTTTAGACCCGGTGGGCTATACGCTGATGCTTTATGGCTGGCAAGCTGTCAGTACGGCGGCTACCTGGCTGCGGCTGTTGCCGCTGATAGGGTTTCTGGGGATGTTGGCTACAGGATACCGCATTTTGAGATGCTCGGAGGTGCCCAAGGCAGAAGCCGTTTTGTTGATTTCCCTGTTTGCCTTTTCGCCGCTTTTATACACCTATGCAACCGTGTTGCGGCCTTATAGCTACGAAGCGTGGGGTACGCTGTTTGCCTTATCGGTTTTATACCGCTATACGCCGCAGAAATCAGTGTGGTGGAAGTTCCGGACCGGCCTCGGCATGGCTTTCTTTTTGTGGATGCGCTATCCGTTTGTGGTTGCGGCAGTGGTTACCGGCGGTCTTATTTTCTTTAAAATCCTGAGTCGGAAAGACCAGTCTGTCTGGCGTCCTTTTCTGTTTTATCTGGCACCGCAGATTGTTTCGGCGGTCTTGATTTATGTGTTTTGCATTCGGCTGCAAACCATTCCCGATCAGGCACCGGATTACACCCGTTCCGCAACCTTGCGCTATGGGGTTGGATTTCTCTTGAATCCCTGGACGGTTTTTTATCACCTTTCGGTACTGGCTTTCCTGGCCATTGTTCCGTTTCGGGAGCGCTTTCGTTATCCCATTCACCTGGGGCGTTTTACTTTGTTTACGGTGTTGCTTTTCGGTAGCTGGACGGCCCTTTCGACGCTGGGATGCCTACCCTCTGACCCGGCCTCCCGTTGGGGCATTGGCCTGGCTGCGGTTGCCATGATGTGTTTACTTATGCTATTGGCAGTCTTACTGGCTTATGTGCCCCGGTACTACAAGCCTTGGTTTTACATGCTGCTGGCAGCTGTGGCCCTGACCCGGCCTGCCCTGATGGCATGGCGATGGCACCGGGATGGAACTGCGGGATGCCGGGGAACAAGCGTTACGACTTCCCTTTCGCAGGTGATTTTTGATTGGCCCGGACATAGATTTCCGGGAATACAGCCTTTTCAAAAACTCAAAACAGTTTATGCCCTTCGCACCCTTCCCCTAAAGTAGAACCGGCGTTATTTTCCGGAATTTTAAAAAGTTATCCCACCCTTTTACAAAGCATTTTCCTTTCTAAACCTACTATGGATATCCTGATTCTCAACGGCCCTAACCTGAACCTGCTGGGCGAGCGTGAGCCCCACATTTATGGCAGTCAGTCATTTGAGGAATATCTGGAGGGCCTAAAAAAGGATTTTCCCCAGATAAATTTTAGGTATCACCAAAGCAATGTGGAAGGGGAACTGATTAACCGGCTTCACGAATACCGGAAATCCGTGCAGGGAATTATCTTAAACGCTGGTGCTTATACCCATACCAGCATTGCCTTGGCCGATGCGGTGGCCGCAGTTTCCGTGCCGGTGATTGAGGTGCATCTCTCCAACATCCTGGCGCGGGAGGATTTCCGGAAAACGTCGTTTATCGGGGCGAAATGTATCGGTAGTATCAGCGGCTTCGGGCTGGAGTCTTACCGGCTGGCGGTCGCCTATTTCTGGGAGAAATTTTCCGGAAAATAAGGATTGTTTAGATCTGCACCGAGTACAGCTCTACCCCATCACTTTTGCCTTTGAGCTCGATGGCACCCAGCGGAATAGCCTGCCAAGGCTTTAACGGCAGCAGTTCCAGAAAATTCTGCGAAACCAAAAACCGCCGGTGCAAAGCGGAACAAGCGGTGCGGATGCGGGCAGTCGTGTTCATGGTGTCGCCGCTCATCGCCAGGTCTTTTTTCACCACCCCAATCTCGCCAATGGTTACTTCGCCTTCGTGGATGCCAGCCCGGAATTCCGGCACAAATCCATAGTAACGGCGAAAGAAATCGCTGTTTTTCTGCAATGCCCTTTGCGCTTCAATCAAGGCCGAAAGACACTTTTGGGCATTTTTCCGGCTGGTTTTCCAGGAAGCCACTACCTCATCGCCTACATACTGGTAAATATTGGCGTCATACTCCGTGAGGGCATTGGAAATATAGGCGATGAATTGCCGGATAAAATCGAAATAACGGGTGGACCCCAGCGCTTCGGCAATCGGCGTGGAGTCTTTCAGGTCTATAAAAATAACAATGCGCGACTCTTTGCGGGGTTTTACATAACGGCCCAGGATAATGCCCCGGAAACCACCCGGCCCATACTTAGAGTTGACCTCCAAAAAAAGTTGGGTCATCACAAAAATCAGCAGCCACTCTACCACCTTTACAATCAGCCAACCCGAATAAATGCTCTCAGAAATAAAACGGCCGATGGCTGGCAGAAGTTGCAGATGCCGGATGAAAAGGTAATAGGAGATGTAAACCAAAAAGTTCATCAGCAGGGACAACCCAACCAAAACCAGCGTCTTGTAAAGCCAATTAAGCAGCAAAGGCTTGTCCCGGAACGAATTGCGAATCCGGAAAACCAGGATATAGGCCATGACCATACTCAGGCTAAAGACAATCGCCGATCGGAGCCCGATAGCCGTCCAGGTAAGTATCCGGTTGGGCGAATCGGTCACTTCCTGCACCCCACCCGACACCAGCAGTTTAGAGCCCAAGTCCACCACAGTCCACACAATTGCAATGGACATGACGTTGCGCAGCCGGTACAGTTGTACCGCCGAAATCCGGTTGCGAACGCTGCGGGCGAGCCAGAGTGCCATTTTGGAAGATTGATTATAAAGGAGAACGGGCGGGCGAAACCACCTGCACGGCGCTATCGGGGTGATGCAGGGTAATGGCGAGAACGAATGAAATCACGGAAATAATCAGTCCAAACATAAATACATAGTAGGCCCAGCGAATGAGGGTGTATTTGCGTTTCAGCACCAGGCCCAGAAAGTAAATATCTTTCACCATGGAGCCGTAGAGGTAGTCTTTATCTTCCAGCAGCCGGCCCATTGCCCAGGCATACTCTTCAAAGGAGGTGCGGTAAAAGTTGCCGAAAAACAGCAGGTTTACTTTTTTGGCGATGACATCCTCGCGGGTAAAGCTGCCGGTAGTCAGGTTGGGCAATGTTGAAAAAATGGCCAGTACAATCGTGGCGACGCTTGATCCCAGAAATATCATCGTGGGAATGGTCAGGTGCGTGTCCACCTCCAGGCGGCGCAGCAATACCGATAAGATTACCCCGATGATAATGGAGTTCACCGAAATCAGGATGTTGGCCTTGCCGTCGGCCATATCGCTGAGTTTCAGGTGGTTTTCGCTGGCCAGCCGAAGGCCCGTTTGCACCCCACGGGCCACGAGCGTATCGTGGCGTTTGGCGGCCCGCTGCAGTTCTTTCTCCTCCGCCGAAACATCGGCCTTCTTTTTCTTGCCTTTCTTTTCTTCGGCCAGTTCGGGGTTTTCCTTGAGGGCCAGTTTTTCCTGGGTACGCTTCAGGTTTTTCATTTTACCGTCGAAAAGCATTTCCTGCGCGTGCGGACTGAAAAACGTATGGGTTTCCAGCAGGTCCACGGTCTTGGCAGTCCAGTCTTTGGTCCAGTCGGCCAACCCACGGGCTTTCAATTCCGCTTTGACAGCTTTGTTGGTTTCTTTGAAGTAAGGCGTTCCGAAGTGGTACGTATCTGCGTCGCACATCATACCTTCCAGCAGATTGGTAGGTCGCTGCGGCATCTTGGTTGCCAGAATGCAACCTTCCACCTCATCTAAAAACCGCTCGTCCGGTACGGAGTGATTCTCGAAGAAAAGGCGCATTGCGGCCACTGACCGCTCTTCATGGCCCTGCGGCGGTTGACCGTCCAGTTGTCCCACGTCGTGAAACCAGGCTGCAACCCACAGAATCGCAAAAGACCGGGAATCAATTTCTTCGGCAATGCCCAGTTCCTGTGCATGTTGCACGACCGCTTCTGTGTGAATAAGATTGTGGTAGAGGAGTTCGGGCGTTTCTTTTTCATGATAAAGCCCCCGGACGTACTCTTCCACATCCGTGCGCAGTTGCGCGTATTCCGGTGAATTCATAAACAAAAAAATCAGAAAGTCAGATTAAAGCGCGTTCCAATGGTGATGTTGAACAAGGTTTCTTCTTCCGAAAAAGCCACCGTTCCGGAAACCAGCACCAGATTGAAAGGTGTGTAATAAAAACCAGCACCGGGCGTGAAGTGCCATTTAGCAGATTGATCGTTGCGAACCCAGACGCGCCCCACATCCCCAAAGCCAACTACGCCCAGCGATCCGGGTAAGATATAAGAGTTCACCGTGAGCAGCTTTACCCGCGCTTCCAAACTGCCATAAGCCATGGATTCTCCGCTAAAGCGGTTGCGCCGAAAGCCCCGCAGGTAATTATTCTGTCCCAGCCCCAGCGCCTGAAAGTATTCATAGGAATCGCTGAAGATCTTGCCTCCACCCAGGCGCAGCACAGCTACAAACTTTGCCGGATCGCTTAGGGCAGCGTAGATGTTCATCTCGCTGGTGAGTTTTGTAATCGGCTTGGCATCACCGGAAACACCGGCCATGCTTTCAAAAGAAGTAGTCCAGTCAATGCCACGGGTTGGGAAAAGCGTGTTTCCAATGTTGTTCACCCGCATAATCGCCTTTCCACCCACGTAGGTTTTATCGCGATACACAGAGTTGTCCAGGCCGATAAGCGTTGGATTTTCGAGAATTTTATCCTCGTTGCGATAGGGCTGGTTCCAGTAATGAAAAACAGTAGGACCTACGGAAACCGAAAGCACATTGCTGGCCACCCGGCGGCGAATCAAAAAGTCGCCGGAAGCAAAATTGTATCGGGTGCGGTAGTAACTCAGGTCTTTGTCAGGCGAGATTGTGGTTTCGTTGCCCAGCCCGTAAAAATTATTGAGGGTGGGCGTATGCAGGTTTAGATCCACCACTACATCGTTGTAGCGAATGAGATGCACAAACTCGCCCCGGTAGTTGATACGCAGAGCTTTTTCGCGCAGTGCGGTCAAAGCCGTCAGGCTGTGCAGGTGTTGAAAGGGATCTTTCCGGAAACCATACTTGATGTTTTTAATTCCTCCGCCTACCAGGATACCGTCTTCCTGATTATAGCTGGCGCTGATAGCCGGAAACGACGTTTGATCATAGCGAAACGAGCGGTAATCAAACTCATTGACAAGCGGATTGGCAGAAAGCCGCAGATCGGATTTGCGGTCGGCCAGAATGGTATTTTTCTCGCCGGTAAAATCGTAGATAAAGTTTTTAATTCTGCCACGAATATCAAAGGTGTCTGCACCTTTACCACCGATAATGCGAATTTTCAATTTGCGCGATTGGACGCTTTCGTCGATAACAAACTTATCGCGGCTGTTGAATCCATAGAGCCGGATTTCTTCCGTAATTCTTGGGTTCACAATCCGGTTATAAGAAACCAGGCTGGTATCCACGCCATTTTTCTTCAGGTCATAAACCTTAACCTGAATCGCCGTATCGCTCAGTTTTTTCACCTCAAAAGTTTCGGCCTGCTGTGAGCCCAGCACGTCCACATATTGCGACAAAAACCGCTCATATTTAATACCTTCCTTCAACATTTGGGCTTTCCGGGCGCGCAGCTTTTCGGCAATCAAGGGCCCGGAAATCGCGTAGATTTCCGGCGGGAAACGTCGCACGGCCGCCTCAATCACCGAGTCGGTCATCAGACTGTCAAACTCATGTAGCGCTTCGCGCCAGTCTTTTTCGCTTAGGTTATTCATGAAAATGCGGTCAAAATACCGGGCATTGAAACCGAGATATTTGGTTTGGCGCATCTTGTGTTTAAAACCGGAAAACTGCGGCAGCGTTTGGTAGGCCACCACGTTTAGCAAAAGGCCGTTGTTGTTGAAAAAAACCTGGTCCCGGTCGCGGGGAATGGGAATGTAAACCTTGCCTTTTCCGGTATCCAAGGTGGAAAAGCGCCACTGGTCAAAATGCCGGTCCCAGTCGCCGATAAACATATCAAGCAGCCGGGCGCGCAGCACTGTTTTTTGATCCACAATGTGGTCATCTTCCTCAATGATTTTATTAAAGACCTTATCGGTGCTGCGGGTCCGGACTTCTTCTTCCACCGGCGCACGCTCCTCCAGGAGACACACCTGATTGGCGAACAGGTTCCGGTAATAGCCCAGATTTTCATCATTGCCTACAAACACAATTTCCGGCCTGGTGTGAATAATGCCGAGCGCTGTGGCCATCGGTGGCACGGCCAGTGCGCCGTAGGGATGGCTGGAGGAAATCACATCCTGCACCAGCTTGCGTGCAAAAGTGCCTTGCAGTCCTTCGGGCAACACGCTTTCCGGGTCTTTGTCCACGGTGCGCAGCACCCATTCACGACCCGAAGAATCCACCAAGCGGAGCGAGCGCGTTTGCATGCCCCCACCTTTTTTCACAATCTTCATCCCGCCCCGCTCTTCTTTAATCTTAAACACCCGCATCTTCACCGGCGTGCTCCACTCTTTCCGGTAATTCTGGCCCAAAACAAGCCGCTTGATGCCGTTGGGATTTGCATAGAGATTACTGGCTTTCACCAAAACGCTGTCTTTAAAAGAGGCTTCCGGCAGGGTGTTGTTTTCCGGCTTTTTTAGTTCCGGCAGTTTCGAAAAATCTGCCAACAGCGAATCATAGTAGGCCAGGCGCTGACTGGCACCATCGGCCTTTACGGTATGAAACTGCACGTCCGATGTCTTGTCTGTATAAATATTAACCACCACATACCCCAAAGAATCGGCGACGTACTCCGATTCCCGGGAATCAGAGACGCGGGTGCGCTTGCAGCCCGAGCCGCTCCCGATAAAAGCCGCTGCACTGTCTTTAAAATACTGCAACGCATGCTCGTGGCCAGCCAGGAAAACCGGATTCGGGTGCTGACGGATAATGGGCTCTACGGTGTTGATCATATCCGCATAGTTCGGGTGCTTCATATCCTGCGTAGTACCGAAAACGCTGCGCGTGATGGGATAGATAGAGCCGAGAACAGGCAGCGGGATATAGAACTTGGGATTGATGTCGGTAAACGGAAAAATATGCTGCTTCCAGGTATAGTAGCCGCCGTGCTGTCCGTTGCTGCGGAAAGGATGGTGGCAGGCAAAAAGCAACAACTTGTTTTCGTTTTTGGCCACAATACTTTTCAGCTCGTCCAGCACCTGAAGTTTGGTTTTGGAATCACAATCGCTTTCCAGGCCGGGTTTTTCAAAATTGTGCAGCCACCACTGACTGTCTATAATCACCAATACGGCATTCTCGCCAATCTCTACGACTTCCGGGCCGGGGCAGCCGCCTTCGGGCAGAAAATGCACTTTCCGGTCGGATTGCGTGTTGATGTAGCGCTGTTGCCGCATCACGGCATTATAACCACTGGACTGCCCGTTGACCCAGTCGTGATTTCCGGGAATAAAATAAACCGAAGCAGCCGTGCCATCGGCAATAGCAATCTGGCTGTCCAGCACCGCGCGATACTTGGCATAGTCCAGGGCCTGATCGTCGGGCAGGCCGTGACGATACAGGTTGTCGCCGAGGAAGACAACGGTTGTTTTTTCATCAAAAGGAACGGTTTGCCGGGCGGCGCGCATCACCACCGAGCTGCCGTTTACCAGCGCACCCGCATCGCCAATAAACACAAGCCGGGATTCCACTTCCGCAGCCCGTTGTGGCGCAGGGCTTTGGGCAATAGCAACCGATCCTATTAAGAGGCTAAAAAGTAAAAAGTAAAGTCTCATTTCGGCGTGTCGGGTCTTGTATATTTATAAATGAGAATATCAGCTACGCCCACATCGGCGGCTTCGTTAGAAATAAACATAGTGCCGTCCGGCGCAAAAGAAAGTCCTTCGGGTTGCTTATGAAGGCCCGGCGGCAGCATGTAAACCTCCTGGGTGCGGCCCTGCCGGTCGGCCACAACCAGCATTTTATTCACTGCCGATACAATGTAAAGCGCACCACTGATGGGATGAATGGCCGCTGCACTGGGCTTGAACTTCACGCTCTTCTGCCCCATCGCTCCGGCAATACCTTCCGCGTCAATCGTCATCTCCGAAGATTCAAAAGCGCGTGCTACCGGGTCAAAGCGATAGGTGCTGACGGTTTTCTTTTTGTCCTGCGGACAATCTTTGCAAATTAAAACCAGCTTCCCGACCGCAGGCTCATAATAAAGAGATTCAAATTCCGCTCCTTGAACCAGGTTCATGGGATACTCAGCGCCCTGCACTTTTCCGGAATCATCAAATTTGAATACGGCAATATTGCCATTGCTTTTCAGAACATAAAACTTGCCGTCTTTCAGCACAATGTCTTCATAATCGCCGGAAATGCCGTAGCGCCAGCGCTCAATGTTTTCTTTTTGAAAAGGTTGGATTTTATACAAAAGACCTGTTTCATCCTGAATGGCAAACAAGGCTTGGTCTTCGTTGTGATACGCAATTCCGGAAATTTCATCCAGTTCCACCGGTAGTTTCTTCACCTCGGGCTCAGCCAGTTCATAGCCTTTGGGCGATGGATAAACTTTCCGGGGTGCATCGTTGCAGGCCGCTAAGCCCAGAGCGACACACCCCAGCACCCAAAAAGCCGGAAATTTCCGGAAAATAAGAGAAGATAAAACAGCAAGAAAGGCCATGGGAAAACGCACTGCAAGGCAGGTTTTACAAAACAAGTGCCCACAGTTTTTTTAGTTGTCGGGCCGGGGTCAAAAAATAGAGAATTCATACCGGCGCAGCGGGTCCTAATTTTACGGCTCTCTTCCCTTCCTTTTTCCATGAAACGCAGAAAAACGCTCTGGATCGTTTCCGGTATTGTACTCCTTCTCATCATCCTCATCGCTATCGGGCGCTCCCGGGGCGATGGCGGCACACGCGTAGCCGTGGAAGCCGCCGCGCCGCATACCATCATAGAAACCGTTACGGCCAGCGGCAAAATCTACCCGGAGCAGGAAGTCAAAATCTCGCCGGAAGTCAGCGGCGAAGTCATCGAGCTGCGCGTTCAGGAAGGCGACAGCGTGGCCGCTGGTCAGTTGCTGGCCCGCATCAATCCGGCCACGTATAGCAGCATGGTGAGCCAGGCACAGGCCTCGGTTGCCCAAAGCCGCGCCACGGTTACCGCCGGTCGCGAGCAGGCCGCCCAATCGCGCGCGCAGCTGGAACAAGCCCGCGCTGCCTACAACCGCAACCAGCAACTGTACCGCGAAAAGGTGATTTCGGCCCAGGAGTTTGAGCAGTCCGAATCGGCGTATAAATCGGCCAAGGCGGCCTACGAAGCGGCGCAGGCGCAGGTTTCCGGCGGCCAATTTGGGGTGGAAGGGGCTTCTGCCGGACTGGCGCAGGCACAGGCCAACCTCCGGAAAACAACGCTTTTCGCACCGGTTTCCGGAACCATTGCCGCCCTGAATGTGAAGCTGGGCGAGCGCGTGGTGGGCACGGCGCAGATGGCCGGAACAGAAATGATGACCATTGCCAACCTGGGCCGGATGGAAGTGCGCGTGGACGTGAGCGAAACCGAAATCGCGAAGGTGAAAGTGGGCGACTCGGTGCACATTGAAGCCGATGCCTACCGCAGCCGGAAGTTTTCCGGCGTGGTCAGCAGTGTGAGTGTTTCCAGCAAAAACAGCAGCGGGCTAGCAGCTGCCACGGCCTCTGCCGATCAGGTTACGAATTACACGGTTCGCATTCTCATTACTTCGCCTACCAGCGCCGCAACCGTGCAGCAAAGCGAATTGCCGCAACTGCCCGTGGTTTTTAAGCCTGGCATGAGCGCTTCGGTGGACATCCTTACTCGCCGCGAGCGCGATGTGCTGGCCGTGCCGGTCAATGCCGTTACCACGCGCGATTATCCTGATAGCGTTACGAAGAAAGCAGGTGCGCCGCAGAAAGCGCGACAAGTGGTTTTTGTGGTGGATAAAACGTCCGGAAAAGCAACGCTGCGCGATGTTACAACCGGCATTCAGGACAATAACTACCTGCAAATCCTGTCGGGCCTCAAGGCGGGCGAGGAAGTGGTTGTTGCGCCCTACAGCGCCATTGCCCGCACGCTCAAAGACGGCGCAAAGGTGCAGGTGGTGAAAAAAGAAGCTTTGTTTAGCGAGGAGAAGGCGAAAAGTGAATAATGGATAGTGGATAATAGCAAAAAACAAATTTCAAAGACTCAAAATACCCATGACTTATGACTTATGACTCATGACTCATGACTCATGGAACCTCTCCCCAGAAACCAGCATAACACATGGCGATTTTAGGAAAAACAGGCATTATCGGAAATGGCAGCTTTGGAACCGCACTGGCAAAAATCCTGACTGATAATGGCCGGACAGTTCAATGGTGGATGCGCAGCGAAGCGGCAGTTTCGTTTCTACAAGAAAAACACCACAACCAATCCTACATGCCCGGCATTCATTTTGCCCCGGATAGCGTCGTGCCCACCACCAATCTGGCACAGGTGCTCACCGAAAGCGATACGGTGGTTTTTGCCGTGCCATCGGCCTATGCTGCCAGCGTGATTGGAGGCGCTGATGGCGACTTGTGGCGTGCGCCCAATGTCATTTCTGCTATCAAAGGCATTTTGCCGGGCACAGGCCGGTTGCTCAACGATTATCTCTCTCACCACTGCGCTTTTGATATTGGGAAATATGTGGCCATCACCGGCCCTTGCCACGCCGAAGAAGTAGCCCAGGAGCGCCTCAGCTACCTCACCTTTTCCGGGCTGGACGATACGCTGACCGAGGCCGTGGCCACCGCTTTTGAAACGTCCTACATGCGCACCAAGTATAACAAAGACGTGTGGGGTGCCCAGTTTGCTGCCGTGCTGAAAAACATTTACGCCGTGGGCGCGGGCATTGCCCACGGGCTGGATTATGGCGACAATTTTATGGCGGTTTATATCACGGCCTGTTTCCGGGAAATGCACAAGTTTGTGAAAAAACATTTCCGGGAATTGCACCCCGAAGAGCGCCCACCCGACTTCCTGACGAGCGCCTACCTGGGCGATTTGCTGGTAACCTGCTATTCGCTGCACAGCCGCAACCGCGCTTTCGGGATGATGATTGGCAAGGGCTACAGTGTGAAGGCGGCGCAGTTGGAGATGAACATGGTGGCCGAAGGCTACTATGCCTCGCAGGGCATGAAGCAGGTGGCAGGCGAAAGCGGAATTAAACTGCCCATTGCCGCTCTTATTTACAAAGTGCTTTGGGAAGACTTGCCCGCCCGCGAGGCTTTCCGGAAACTGGAAGGCAAAATCGGATAATAATGCCCTCCCATCAAAAGGTCTTTTAAACTCCCCTACAAAAGTTTAAGACCCTCCTTACACTTTTGCAGGGGGTTAAAAAAGAGGGCTGCGCCTTTGGGGAGATAAAATAGAAACGACCGCCCCGGAACCTGATGCCGGGTGTTATTTTTGGCATCGGGTTTTGCAGGATGCAGCCCAAACGGAAACCGGGTCGCGCTTTTTTTATGGGTCGTTGTTTTTGGGGATACTTGCTGATACTGTGCTGCTGCCTGCCCGCAATGGCCAGCAACCGCGTAACCTCAAAGCCGGTTTTCCCCCAGATGGATTACACCGTGAACCGGCTGGGCGACACGGCGGCGCAAATTATCTTCCACACCACCTACAACGCAGGCGACGGCAGCGGGCAAATTCCGTTTCTGGGTTACACAGTAGATTCTTCCGAAGATCGCCTGCGGGTGGTTGCCTGGTACGACATCCGCGATGCCAAAACAACGCAACCCGTGGAGCGCCACGACACGATTTATTTCCGAAAAAAAGGCCTGGATTCGATGCGGCTGGTGGCGGCTACGGTGTATCGCGACAGCCTGGAATATCCTTTTTCCACAACGCAGTGGAACCCGGCAGACAGTTTTTATTTCTTTTCCCGCCCCGACAGCACTGTGGCTCCGCAGGCAGCGCGCCTGCGTGTGCGCGCTATCCCCGGACGCGCCGAAATGAGGCTTCAAAACCCCGACCGGCTGCCGCTTAGCGGGCTGGAATTGTTGAATAGCAAAGGCACTTTGCTGCGAAAGCTCAAAGCAAGGGAAACGTCTTTTTCAACCGCCGGACTGCAAGCCGGTATCTATTTCCTGCGCTTCCGCTCGCCTTATGGCAATCGCGTGGAGGTTTTTATTGTAACAGCAACAGGCGCTAAGGCATTCTAAGCCGTTACGCCTTCATCCCCGGAAACTGCATGTTGAGGCTTCGCAGCATTTCCACCACCTTTTCCGCTACCAGAAGCTCTTTATACCAGTTCTGATCGGCGGGGATAAGAGTCCACGGCACTTCGTTGCATTCCCGGAAAAGCCTTTCATAAATCTCCATATACGGCTCCCAGCGGGCGCTTTCCAGAATGTCGTTGGCGTTGTATTTCCACATTTTTTCCGGAATTACCATGCGCTCCTCCAACCGCTGGTGTTGCTTTTTGTGAGAGACGTGCAGGTAGATTTTCAGGATGTGGGTGTGGCCGTTTTGGACCAGATGCCTTTCAAAATCGTTGATGCTTTGCGCACGGCTTTGCCACTGCGTTTCTGAAATGGTTTTGTTGATGGCCGGCATGATCAAATCCTCATAATGGCTGCGGTTGAATACCGCTACCTCGCCCACTGCCGGTGTGTGCTTATGAATGCGCCACAGAAAATCATGAGAGGCTTCTTCGGCGGTTGGCACTTTAAAGCCAACGGCGTGCAGGCCCATAGGGTTCATGGCCCCGAAAACGTTGCGCGTGAGGCCGTCCTTGCCACTGGCGTCCATCCCCTGAATCACCACCAGCAGGGCATGTTTGCGCTCCGCCATCAGGAGGTTGTGCAGTTCGGCGATTTCTTCGCGGAGGGTTTTCAGGGCTTTTTTACCGGCTTTTTTGGTCAGGTCTTTAGGAGCGCGGTAAGGTGTTTTGGAGAGCATATATAGCGGTTAAGGAGAGGTTTATAAAGAGTGGGTTGAGAAGGTTTATCAGGATCTTTTTTCAATGTCATTCCAAGTCTGTCGCAGTGCAGAGTGGCAACAATAAGGAAAAGCCTTTTCTTTTTTCTTCAAACAATTATACCGCTTTCCTATAGCGGTCATGATATCCGGCACAAACCTTCGGTTAAGGGCCGCTCCGGATGCTTCTGGCCCCATCCCGCAGCCAAATACCTGGCCCGTTTCTTCCTGCGCCCAATCCTATTCAAAAAACCCACTATACCAACTCCTTTGCATAACTACCGGGAGGCCTTTGCATAAGTAAAAGGACCCCTTTGCCCAACACACCTATAACAATTGTGCCTTATACACACTCCATTGCCCACCTACAGGGATGCTTTTGCCCAATGCACCCATAATCATTTCGCTCTATATATATCTCTTTGCCTAACTACCGGGAGGCCTTTGCCTAACTACCGGGCTGCGCTTGCACAGATAGCGGCGCACATAGAACAGGTCATTGATAGCAATTGCGCCTCATACAAAGGCCATTGCCCTGCTCCGGGAAGGCATTGCGCCCCTAAAGCCTGAAGATGGCTGGCCCAAACCCCACCAATTCTATCCACAAAAAAAGCCCAATGACCCCTGGAGTCATTGAGCTATTGAGCCATTTTTACATTTCCACTTACATTTCCGAGGCGTTGGAAAGCTTCCGGTAGGATTTGATAAACAAGGCACCAAGGTTTTTATGCGGCGGCACGTAGTCTTTCCAGCGTTTGTTGGTTTCGCCGCCTTTCTTGGCAAAGCCTTCGCCCAGCCCACGCCACATTTGCGGCCACTCCACATCTTTGCCGGCAACCATCCGGCTGTTGAGCGCGGCAATAATCGGCTCGTTGACCGACATGGTGCCGGTTTGTTTGGAAGAAATAATCTGCGCGTCGGGGGAGCGGTCAATCACGGTTCCGAGGTTATGATAGCCGCCGCAGGAGCCGAGCATCACAATTTTGGTTTCCTTGCTGAGGCCATCAATCGTGATGGGCAGGTGGTAGCTGTGGCCGCGATGGATCACAACCGTGGGGTGGATGTTATTTTTAGCGAGGTGCGCATTAAGGGCTTCCAGGGCTTTCTCATCTTCCGGCTCGGTGAGCGGGTTGTTGGCATAAATCACCACTGGTTTTCCGGAAACCGAGGCAATGCGCGTCCAGTATTTTTCAGAAGTGATTTTCCATTTGCCATCGCGGAAAGCCGGCAGAAAGTTTTGAAACGAAATCTTGCCGTCTTCATCGCCATAGAAATAGACCTGCTGATACACCACGCCGGAGTCGTCGGTCAGGGCCGAATACGGCATGTAATTGACCGGCGGCAAACCCAGTTCCTCGCCTTCTACCCCACCCTTGAACAAGGCGCTGAGCAATCCATAAACGATAATGCCTTTCTTGTTATTGGCTTTTTTGTTGCGCTCGTAGTTGCTTTCTACTTCTGCCGTTAGGAGCTTGGCCAGCGGAAAATCATCAATGGAAGAGTAGGCATCCGCCACGTCCACAGCACCTTCCAGGTCGTCTTCCGGTCCTTTTTCCAGTCCGGTCATAAAGCTTTTCATCAAAGCCACCTGCGCGTCTTTTTTCATGGTGCCCAGGAAGGCATCCAAAGTGTTGTAGCCGGCGGCCATGCGGATGAAAGTCCGGAACCGGTCGTAGTTCACCGCTTGCAGGAGCGAGTCGCCAGACATGCCTTTCATGCGGTCCATCATGCGGTTAAAAGCGCCGATATAAGAAGAAGTATAAAGCTCATCCTGCCCGTTGACCAGCACGTAGTAGATCTGTACCGGCGTAAAGCCATCCAGCACGCGGAAGCGCACCGGATCCGGGCTTTCGTGCAGGTCGTTCATGGTACGAACGTACTTGAGGCTTTGCAGTACAAACGGGTCGGAGCCGGCGTTGGGCGTGTTTCCGGCAGCCGCTTCCTGGATGCGCAGCTCCACCAAGGCTTTAAAGTATTCGTCGTCGTTGGCAGAGATTTTATCAATATCGGCAACAGTTCTTTTACCAGCAGCCACGTCGCGGTAGAATGGCAGAGCAGAAAGTGGTTTTTTGCTTTCGCTACCGATTTTAACGATGGCCTGCACGGTTGGGTCCGGACAATTCCGGATCGGCATACTTAGTTTGTAGTTGGTAGAAGAAGCAAAGCTGTACACTTCATTGGGTATCACCTGAGCAGCAGCGGCAATAATGTCGCAGGCATACGGCTCGTTGGCAAATTCACCCAGGCGGCGAAACATCACTTTCGGATTTTCGGCACCGGCTACCTTAAAAACGTAGGCCTTTGCCGACGGGGATATATCCAGCAACTCGCTGTTTTCTACCGAAGCCATATTGGCATGGGCCTGCGCCCAGGTATCCAGCCGGTTTTCCTCACGGGCAATAATCATTTCGCGCAGGTTGGTAACCTGACGGCGGTATGCATAGGGATCGGCGTGGGTATCGCGGTTGTAGCGCTGCAACAGGTTGCGAACCGCAGAGAGGTAGCGGATTTTGGTTTGATTTTGGATCTGCGCATCGCCGGAAACAGGCAGATTCTCAATCATGATTTGCAATTTATTGATGTCCTGCATCAACGCTTTGCTGAGCATTTGGGAGACGGCTGTGTCTTCGCCAAAATACACCATTTGGTCCACGGCACCATCTCCGGCATCTGCAGCGCGTTGTTCGCGGTCGATATACGTATGGAAAAGCTCGCGTTGCCGGGGGATTTGTTCTTTAAGGGAATCCAGGTCGTAGATAGAGACCTGCTTTTGCATTTTTTTCCGGCGTTGGGCCTGTGCTTCAGTAGTAAAAAAAACGGCGCAGGCAGCAAGCAGCAAGGCTGTCAGCGCAGTGCTATTCATCTTTATCAAAACAAAAAAGTCGGTTTTCACAAAAATAGGCCCTGCTCAGCGGCAGAGTTGCCAAACGACCTTTAAAAGTGGGTTGTTATAAGGTGAATTTACTTCCGCTTCCAAAGCGCCCCATTCCTGGAAACCACTTTTTCCAGAACTCCTTTAGCAGTCAACGCGTTCAGCAAGGCTTCACTTTCGGCGCGCGGCGTTCCGGAAAGCTCGGCAAATTCGCGGGCCGTCAGCGTAGGATACAGGCCAAAAAGGCTTTCCCAGCTTTTGCTGTATTCCTTTTTCACGGCTTCGGGATTGTTTTTCAACACGCCCATTTCGTAAAAAGCATAGGGTTTGGAGCCATACACCAGCTCTTTATTTCCGGAATTATCCACAAAAAACACCGTTGGAAAGCCCCGCACACCCCACTCGCGCGCCAGCTCCAGATCTTTCCGGAAAAGCGCTTCTGCAGCGCCACTTTCGTAGTCTTTTTTGAGCTGCGCTACATCCAACCCGGCTTCCTTTGCCGCTGCTTCCAGGTGCTCCCATTTGGTGATATTTTTCTTTTGCAGAAAAAGCTTTTCGCGCATGGATCGCAGGAAAGCAACCGCCTTTTTGGTATCCTGCATTTGCGCTGCTTTAAAAGCAATAGACGGCGGATAGGAAGACGAAAGCGGGTCTTCCAGCCACACATCGCCGTCAATCGGCATGTCGTAGTGCGCACTTGCTTCATCCCAGTGCGGGGCCACATCGCTGGGCTTGCTGATGCCGCCGCTGTTGTAGCTCCAGTCGGGCAAGAGGCCGCCCATGCGGTATTCTACCTCCACCGCCGTACCGTATTCCAGCTTCAATCGGCGCAGCTGCGGCTCAATCCCCCAGCAGGAAGAGCAAATCGGATCGGTAAAATAAATCATCTTCAACCCTTTTCCGGCGGCGGGCGGAACTGTATTCAAAGCAGCGGGCGCTTCGCCTGGGTCACAAACACCTGTTTTCAGATCACAAAGTAAAGGATTGTTTTGAGCCGTCATTGGAGAAGTTTTTTGGGCCTGGCCGGCAACAGCGGAAAAAAGCAGCAGTGCCGTCAGGAAAGACCGGGGAGATTTCATGGAAAAAGGTACGGCGAACAGAGCGCTGCCCGGGACAAACCGCAGCTACAAAGAAAAGCAACCAGCTGTGAAATACGGCTTAACCAAACGGTATATTAGCATTTAGAAAGGCAATTTTAAAAGAACAGGTTGCTTTTCCCAACCCATTTTGTGAATACGCCGTCTTTCTCATACATCCGTTTTCTTTTGCCTTTAAAACGCACTTTTATGAAAAAGCTTTTTACCGTTCTGCTTCTTTCTTCCACCACGCTGGTGGCTTGTAAAAAAGACTGCGACGTGCGCAATCCGGCGTGCAAAGACGTGCCGCCGACGAATGAAATGTGCAACGCTTACTTTCAGCGCTGGTTCTATAATGCCCAAACCAACCAATGCCAGCTTATCGGCTACAGCGGCTGTTCCCAAAAAGGATTTGCCACTCAGGCCGACTGCCAGAGCTGCGTAAAAGTCCGGAACTAAGCTACAATTTTCCGGAAAGAAAGGCCCACCGGAACGCTTCCGGCAGGGCCTTTCTATGCTTTTATTTCCGGAAAACGTCCTTTTTGGGGCTGCCTTTTCTGACGTATTCAGGTGACCCGAAACCGGAAATATACCGCAAGCTTCCGGGCCAGCCCAGACCTTTGCGGGTAAAAAAGAAAAGCCCGTTATGAATCCCTCCGCTGGCTTTCTGCCGCTCACCAAAGAGAAAATCATTTTTCTCATCGCTGCCGCGCTGTGTTTGACGCCGTTGGTGTCGCCGCCCATTGCGCTCTTGATGGGGATTGTATTGGCCCAGTTTATCGTCCATCCTTTTAAAAGCCAAAACAAAAAAGCCACCAATTTTTTGCTACAGTTTTCGGTCGTCGGGCTTGGGTTTGGGATGAACGTAAATGCTGCGCTGCAAGCCGGGAAAGAAGGGATTCTTTTTACGATTGTTTCCATTTTCGGGACCCTGGTTCTGGGCTATTTTCTGGGAAAAGCGTTAAAGGTGGAACGCAACACGTCGTTTTTGATTTCCGGCGGGACGGCCATTTGCGGCGGCAGTGCTATTGCGGCCCTTTCACCGGTGATTAAAGCCGGCGAAAAAGAAATCAGCGTGGCGCTCGGAACCATTTTCATTCTCAATTCCATAGCGCTTTTTGTGTTCCCGGCAGTCGGTCATTGGCTGCATATGTCGCAACCTGATTTTGGGTTGTGGTGCGCCATTGCCATTCACGATACCAGCTCGGTGGTAGGCGCGGCGGCCAAGTTTGGCGACGAAGCCTTGCAGATTGCCACCACTGTGAAACTCGCCCGTGCACTTTGGATTATCCCGCTGGCATTCCTCAGCTCCTGGATCTTTAAAAGCGGCGATTCCAAGGTAAAAATCCCCTACTTTATCGGGCTGTTTGTGCTGGCGATTATTGTGAATACCTACGTGCCGTATGTGAATCTCGTAAGTCCGTATATCGTAGCCATTTCCAAAAAAGGACTGACGCTCACCTTGTTTTTAATCGGCTCCGGGCTGAACCGCTCGCTGCTGAAAGCCGTTGGCGTGAAACCCGTGATTCAGGGAACCATTTTGTGGGTCGTGATTTCTACCGTTGCGCTCTGGACGATTTTAGCGGTTTAGAAATGATACGTAAACAGGTTGACAGCGACTTCGTCATTCTAGAAAGAATCCTTTTTTGAGGCCTTTGAAAAGAAAATCTTGAAGAGATCCTTTGCAGGATGACAAAGTCGCTGAACTCACCAAACTGGGGTAACGCATTTTCAGAGGCCTTCCAGCGCCTCCCCTTGGTTATTTTTAAAGCAAAAGCTTGAATTAAAATTCCCATTTTCCGGAAAATCTCCACCGGCCTTTAAAAACTTTTACCTTCGCGCAATCATGGGCTTTTTTGACAAATTATTTAAGCGAAACAAAGAACAGCAAGAGCAAAAAGAAGCGCTGGACGCCGGCTTGCAGAAAACCAAAGAAGGGTTTTTAAGCAAGATCACGCGCGCTGTGGCCGGCAAAGACACGGTGGATGAAGAAGTGCTGGACAACCTGGAAGAAGCCCTGATTACCTCCGACGTGGGGCTGGAGACCACCGTGGCGATTATTGAAAATATTGAGGCCCGGGTAAAGCGCGACAAGTTTGTAAACACCGCCGAGCTGGGCAAAATTCTGGGCGAAGAAATGGCCGCCGTGCTGGGCAGTTCCGGAAATCTGCCCGATAATTTCTTTGCCCAACCCCTTCCTAAAAAGCCGTATGTGATTCTGGTGGTAGGCGTAAACGGGGTTGGAAAAACTACCACGATTGGCAAGCTGGCCTACAACTTTAAAAAAGCCGGAAAATCGGTTTTGCTGGGTGCGGCGGATACCTTCCGGGCGGCAGCGGTGGACCAACTTACCATTTGGAGCGAACGCGTGGGCGTGCCGATTGTGAAAAAAGCAATGGGCTCCGACCCATCTGCCGTAGCTTTTGAAACCGTAGAAACGGCGCTTGCAACCGGCGCGGATGTGGTACTGATTGACACTGCCGGACGGCTTCACAACAAAGCCCATCTGATGGATGAGCTTTCCAAGATCCGCCGCGTAATTTCCAAAAAAATGCCCGACGCGCCCCACGAGGTGATGCTGGTGTTGGACGGCAGCACGGGTCAGAACGCGCTGGAACAAGCCAAGCAATTTACTGCTGCCACCGAGGTAACTTCTATGGCGGTTACCAAGCTGGACGGCACGGCCAAAGGCGGCGTGGTGCTGGCCATCGCCCATAAATTCGGCATTCCGGTGAAATACATTGGCGTGGGCGAAAAAATGGAGCACTTACAAATCTTCCACAAAGAAGACTTCGTAGATAGTTTGTTTTCGCTGAAGGAAGTAGGTTAGTCATAGTGAAACCGGCACTTCGCTATTTCTATCGCATCGTTTTCTACCCGATAAATAAGTCGGTGTTCAGCGTCTATCCGTCGCGACCAAAATCCTGCGTATTTATGCTTTAGCGGTTCGGGTTTTCCCAGCCCTTCAAAAGGGTGACGGGCAATATCCTTAAGTAACTCATTGATTTTGCGCAATTTCGTTTTGTCTGTCTGCTGCCAGTACAGATAATCTTCCCAGGATTCTTCCACGAAGATGTAGCGCATTATTACTCTTCAATAAGACCTTTAGAGAAAGAGGTCTTTGCATTCAATTTCGCTATCGCAGCATCCAGGCGAGCGCTATTTTTTCGGGAAGAAAGCTCATGTTGGGTAGCCATCAGCGCGTTGTATTCCTGCAACGACATCATAACCACTCCATCGTCTTTTCCCCTGTTCACAATCAGGGTTTCAAAGTTCCGGAGCACCGCATCTAGGTAAGCGGTAGGATCTTTCCGGAAATCAGCAAGTGTTGTTGTCAGCATAAGCGAAAATACTAAATAATTAGGGATATTTTTAAACAGCCTGTGGTTAGAAGTATCGGCTTTATTCTTTGCCCCAACAAGCAAGCACAACGAACGACTGACGGCTACACCCTACTTTCGCGGCCCTTATGCGCGTCTGGTTTTTGATTCTCTTTTCGCTGCTGCTGCCCCTTAGCGCGCTGCCGCAGTATCTGCCACCTACGCCGGAGAACGCGCCCTGCACTCGTTTGTTTCCCGACGTAGAAGACGCTTTTAAGGTGCGGGTCAACATGATTGCTTCTGCGCAAAAGGAAGTGCTCATGAGCTATTATTACTTTGAAGACGCCGAAAAACCGTTCTACATTCTGGCGCTGTTGCAGCAACTCCGGCAGCGGGGCGTGCGGGTCAGGATGATTGTGGACGGCATGACCAATAAAATCAACGAATCGGCGCTGCAATATCTGGAAGAGCACGGCTTGGAAGTCAAAGTGTACAACCCAACCCGGTTTTCGCGGTTGCGGCGGCTGGACCGGCGGATGCACGATAAATTTATCATTATCGACCGGAAATACCTGCTGGTGGGCGGACGCAATATTTCGGCTAAATATTTTGAAGGCAATCTTGAAAAGAAAGGCTCATTTTATGACATTGATGCCTTCTTTGAAGGTACGCCTGCCGAAGAAGCCGCCACGTATTTCGACCAGCGTTGGGAATCGGGCTGGGTAGAACTGCCCCACCATAAATACAAACGTTTTGACCCGGAACTCTTTAACGACATTCAGGTTAAGACACTGGCAGAAATGGCCGACAACAATGTCGATACCGCACGGGCCAGAGTGGATAATTACCTGAAAGCATCTTGCCGGGATGCCCATTTTATGGCCAACGACCCGTACCTCACCAAGCGCAACCGGCCGGTCGAAAACGCGCATATCGACTTGGTCAATAGCGCCAAAAAGGAAATTCTCATCCAGAACGGCTACATTCTTTTCACCAGCCGCATGCGCCGCGCACTCAAAAAAGCCCTTGCTCGCGGAGTGCGCGTGGAAGTGATTGCCAACTCAATGCAATCGGTGGATATTCCACTTTCCTACGCTGCGTATCTCAATGTGCGTCACACCTATATGGACCGCGGCGTGAAGTTCTACGAGTTTCTTCATGCCCAAACCATGCATTCGAAGATTATGGTGGTGGACAGCGCCGTGGCGGTAGTGGGCAGCTTTAATCTGGATCCGCGGTCGGCCTACCGCAACAGCGAAACCATTGTAGTGGTGCGCGATGCGCCCGCCGTTCGGGAAGTGCTGGATTACTTTTACCTGTCCCGTGGGTTTGCTACCGAGATCCGGCCCAACCGCCGGCCCAAAGGCTACGACCGCAAGCATCCCAACACCAATCTAATGCGCCGCCTTTCGGTGAGTGCGCTGCGCTATACAGTTGCGCCCATCATCCGAAGCTTTTTATAAAGCTATTTTTATCGTTCCAATTTCCGGAAATTTCCTCTCAAAAACGCATTTTGGAAGCCCAATTGCCCACCGATACGCCCCTTTTCCACCAGCCGTGGTGGCTGGATGCGACCGGCCTGCCCTGGCAGATGGCGCGCGTCGAAAAGGGAGGTGTAATTTCCGGAATCTGGCCGTACTTTCCCCAAAAAAAGTACGGCGTTTCGTTGCTGCGCAACCCGCCGTTGTGTCCGTATCTGGGGCCATATGTTGCTTTTCCGTCCCATTTAAAACCCACCCGGCAGGATTCTTTTGAGCGGCAGATCGTTGCTGCTCTGCTGGAGCAATTGCCCCAAACCCAAGTCGTAAACACCGCATTGTTGCCGGGCATTGCGCAGCTGGATTTATTTGCCCAGAAAGGTTTTCGCATCAAACCCAGGCAGACGTTTTTGATGAATTTAAAGGCTACAAGCGAAGCCGAATTATTAAGTCGTTTGCAGGATGATTACCGCCGGAACGTGCGCCGCGCAGCCGACGAGCTTCAAATTTCCAACGCGCCGGAGTACCTGGAAGACCTCTACCGCTTCAGTGCTATCAACCTGGCCCGCAAAGGCTTAAAGCCACATTTTTCCTTTCCATACCTGCAAAACCTTTTCAACGCGGCACACCAGCGGGGGCAAGGCGCACTTTGGGTTGCAAGGAAAGCTGGCCAACCGGAAGCCTTAATTTGGCATATTTGGGACAACCGCCGTGCCTATTATATGATGGCTGCAAGGCTTACGGAAGCCAAAGATGCCCGCGCCCTGACCGCACTGATTTTTCATGCGATGATGCACAGCCGGGAACGAGGTATTGAAACTTTTGATTTTGAAGGTAGTATGGATCCCGGCGTGGCGCATTTTTTCCGGGGTTTCGGGGGCCGGAAAGAATTGTATCTGGTTTTGGAAAAAGAAGCCTCTCTTTTGTGGCGTATAAAAAAACGGCTGTTATAAAAGCTTATTTTCCGGAATTCAGCAGCGCATTGCGCACGGCTTCTTCCGGAAAAAACAAAAAAGGAAACGCCTTTTGTGTGAGGCAGTAGCCACTTTCAATCTCCGGTACCAGCTGCACATAAGGTTTGGAAGTAAAGGCTTTTGCCAGCCCGCTGGGTACATCCCGCGCAACGGATGCCGTTTGCCATTCAAAAAACTCGCCCAGCCGTCCTTTCGGCTGCATGCCCGGCGCAATGCGGTTATAATCCCGGAAATTATGGCTAAAGTAATCGTTGGAATAGCCATGCGCGATCTGGGATAAAAACCACTTCTCCCCCAACTGCACATACTGAATGTCCAGCTGCCCATTTACCAGTTCGCGGCTTAGCTTCCGGGTAATCGGCACCCAGTTAGCCATATGATAATAATCAAATTCCGGAAGGCGGCGCACTTTGCGGCTAATGCGTTTGAAAGCCAACGTTTTCCGGTCAATTACCAGCGTGCCGGTTTCGGAACTTTCCCGATAAATAGAATTGGTGGCGAACTTCTGACTAAAACCGTGGTCTTCGCCCGAAAGCGTAGAGGTATAATAAATGCGATAGTCGTCAGGTCCGGAATACGTACTATCAAACGCAAATTTGCATACATCAAGCAACCGGCCAACCAGTGAACTGTATGAAAGAAAATACACCGGATTTTCCTCAAAAAGCTGCTCCGAAATCCCTTCGCGGATGTCCACATCCTCGATTTTAGTAGGTGTCAGGCCTTGTTTTTTAGAAGCCAACACCGCAAAGCGCAAGTCGGCGGTAAGCGCATTGCGCTTTTTCCGGGGCAGAATAGCGGCGGCCACCTGCGCTTCTACCAGGTTTTGAAACCGCCCGCCGCTTTGCTGGTACTGCCGGTAATGACCGTAATAAACATAGCTACTGTCGGGATAATTTTGAGGAATGGCCCCAATTGCTTTCTGAACTACTTGCCGGGCTGTCAGTCCGCGAATGGTAGCTGTGGCGAGGTCAAAATCTTTTGGTACTACCCGTAATTCCAGCAGACTTGCCGATTGGGGAAAAACTTCAAAACTGGTGTCCACTCCCAGCGCTTTGACAGTAATCCAAAGCGTTTCTACATCTTTGCTTACCATCACCTGAAAAAAACCGTCACTATCTGTGAGTAGTTGAATAGCAGTATTTTGAACTGAAACAGCAGCGCCGGTAACCGGTTCATGCGTATGAGCATTTACAACTGTGCCCCGTAGCTGGCTTTGAGCGTTGGAAAGATGAGAAGATACAATACCTACGAGCAACAAAATAAAACGGCGCGTCATAGAAAATGATTTTTACATTCCTTAAAGGTATGGATCATTTCTATAAAACTTGACAAATATTAACACATTTTCCGGAAATTCCGGAAATCAATACCCATATTTACCACCCCAACACCGCCGTAAATACGCTTTAAGGCGCGCTTCGGCTTCGCTGTCACCAGGCGTGTAGAGCGCCGTTCCGGAAAGCACATCGGGCAGATACTCCTGTTGCACAAAATTTCCGGAAAAATCATGCGCGTACTGATAGCCGGAGCCGTAATCCATTTGCCGCATCAGATGAGTGGGCGCGTTGCGCAGGTGCAGCGGAACGGGCAGATCGCCGCTTTTTTTCACCAAGGCTTCAGCGTCGTTGATGGCTTTATAGGACGCGTTGCTTTTGGGGGAAGAAGCCAGATAGGTGGCACATTGGGAAAGGATAATCCGGCTTTCGGGCCAGCCAATGAGCTGCACCGCCTGAAAAGTTGTGGTGGCCATTAAAAGCGCGTTTGGGTTGGCGTTACCGATGTCTTCGCTCGCCAGAATCACCATGCGGCGGGCAATAAACTTGGGCTCTTCCCCACCCGCGATCATCCGCGCCATCCAATAGAGCGCCCCATTGGGGTCGGAGCCACGCAGACTTTTGATGAACGCCGAGATGATGTCGTAGTGTTGCTCGCCGCTTTTGTCGTAGCGCGCTGCTTTGTGCTGGAGCACTTCGCGCACCTGTTCATTTGTGAGCACGTGAACGTCTTCCGGCAGCGCCGAAACAGCCAATTCCAATAAATTCAGCAAGCGCCGCGCATCGCCACCGCTGCCCGAAAGCAAGGCATCCCACTCACCAATTGTTACCTTCCGCTCCCGCAGCCACGCATCTTTTTGAAGGGCCGTCGCCACCAGCGTTTTTAAATCTTCTTCTGAAAGACTTTTCAGGGTATAAACCTGACAGCGACTGAGCAAGGCCGGAATGACTTCAAACGACGGGTTTTCAGTTGTGGCGCCAATCAAGGTGATAATTCCTTTCTCCACCGCGCCCAAAAGGGAGTCCTGCTGCGCCTTGTTGAACCGGTGGATTTCATCAATAAAAACAAGGGCATGTCCGGCAAAACGCGCCTGTTCAATCACGGCCCGCACGTCTTTCACGCCACTGTCGATGGCGCTGAGCGTGAAAAAAGGTAAATTCATATTTTGGGCAATGATATGCGCCAAGGTGGTTTTGCCTACGCCCGGCGGCCCCCAGAAGATGATAGAGGCCGGCTTTTTTTGAGAGAGAAGCGTATGGAGCACTTTTCCGGGACCCACGAGATGCTCCTGGCCGATAAAATCAGCAATTGATTGGGGACGCAGGCGTTCGGCGAGTGGCGTTGCAGGAGGATTTTGCACGTTTTTACAACCTCTTTTTTCCAAAGGTCGTTACCTTCGGGAGATGATTCGCAAAATCGCTTTCGCCGGCCTGTGCCTTTTAACGCTTGCTTCCTTTTCACCTCAAAAAAGAAAAAAAGAGAAGCCGGCTCAAACCACAGCGGTCGAAATCGACTATAAAGCGATAGGTGCGCCGTTGCCCGAATTACGTGTTGCAACCCCAAAAGGAACTGTAATCACCGAAAAAAACCTGGACACTTCCGGAAATCTTTTCCTGATGCTGTTTAATCCTACCTGCGGCCATTGCGAAGACGTAACACGAATGCTGGAAAAGAACCTCTCCCTGTTCCGTGAGGGTCAGATTCTGCTCGTGTCCGGAGAGGCAATGATGCCTTACCTGGAGTATTTTAATGCCACCACGAAAGTGTATGACTACCCGAAAATTCAGGTTGGTGTAGACAGTTCAGGGCTTATTAAAAAGACGTTTATCTACAACTCCCTGCCGCAAATTAACATCTACGATAAAAATCGCAGATTATTGAAGATATTAACCAGCGAGGTGCCCATAGACTCCCTCCGGCCTTACATCCGGTAACGGCACTTTCCGGAAAAAAGCTACTGGATCTGCGCTTTTACGAAGTCGCGAACCTTACGAACATAATCAAAGTAGCCGGTTTCCAGCCGAATCCACATCACGATAAAAACCAACAGCCCGATACCGATTAAAGGCAGCGTATAAAGGCTGTATTCTTCCTGCCCACGAATATAGCCGATGATACCGGCAATAATCATAAAAAGGGCAAAAAACACTACCAGCAGCGGACCGCCCTGGTCGATCCGGCGCATGTGTGCAAACAGCATCACGTCTGTTTTATTGTCTTTCCGGTTTTTCAGATTGACCCTTGTTACCGGCAGTGTTCTGACTTCTTCCAGCTCCTCGGCGTGAGGCACAATGCGCACACCATGGTCAGTATTCACGACTTCAAAGTCCAGGCCGTGAACGGTGGTGTGGCGCCCCAAAAGTTTTTTAAGAACAACGTCAGCGGGCTGCGCGGAGGTGATGCGGTAGGAGCGGTTGAAAAACATAGGGCGAATAGTTTTGGGTGAAGCCGGATTTGATTTTCGGCCATTAAAGTACTTCGCATCTTTTCATTCTGCAAGTCCGACAAAATTATTTTTTAGAAAAGATGTTTTTTCTTTTCTAAAGACAGTCATTCTATTGGGAAGCGTTGGAAATATTCTGGTAATACTGCTGCACCATCTGCCGGTAAAAGGGTTTTAAATCGGCCGGAACGGTGCGGTAGCCTTCCAACAATGCTTTATGTTGTTGCAAAATCCGTTGCAACTCGGCCGGAATGGGCCGGGTCCTATCCACGCCCGCGGTAGAGGCCCGCTTATTGTCTTGCTCCTGCTCACGCAGGGCTTTGTCGGCTTCCAGCAGTCGGGTAAAAATGTCGCTTTGGCGCATCGCCAGTTCAGGCGTGAGGCGACGGTTCACGAGGTCTTCCTCGGTTTTATCCATTTTCTGGGCAATCTCGCGGAGCAGGCGCGCCGCCGCCGGATTTCCGGAACCGGTGAGCTTGCTGACGAGTTGCTGCACCTGCCGGCGGATGGCGGCCTGTTGCTCGGCAAAGCGCGCTAGTTGCTCGGCGTCGCCGTTATCACCTTCGCTGCCGTTGCCACCGCCATTGCTGCCAGCGCCACCGCTCTGACCGCCGCCAGCCTGCTGCCCGCCGGGATTTTTGCCTTCTTTTCCTTGCCCATCCTGCCCCTGGCCTTGCTGGCCGGGTCCGGGTTTATCGCCGGGTTTCTGGCCTCCTTGTCGACGTGAGGCGCTTTGGGCAGCTTGCTGCATGGCATTACCGAGTTGTTGTTGTCCGGAAATAATGTCCTGTAATTGGCCTGCTCCACTGCTGCCGGGACCCGGTTTTCCGGAAGGTTTGCTGCCGCCGGGCTTGCTGCACGAGCCACTGTTGCCTTGTTGCTGCATGGCCTGCGACTGCTGCTGCATCAGGTTGCTAAGCAGTTCGTTGAGCATCAGGGCCAAATTGTTGGTGTGCGTCATGGCATACTGCTGCGCCTGCGCCGCCTGCCCGATTTGCCGGTCGTTCAAAGCCGTGGTGGCGTTGGAACGAGACGACTCCAGTCCGGCAGTTTCTTTGTTGACCGTTGCCGAAAGCTGGAAAATTCGTTTGCTCAGGGCGTAGAGTGAATCGCGGATGATGTGCGAAGCGGTGTATTGCCGGGACTGCTCTGAGATGTTGGCGAGGTATTCCGGCGAAGCAGCGGATGTTTTTTTCGTCTTTCCCACCAAGGCTTCTTCGGCAAAGGAAAGGCGCATCAGGTTGGTGAGAATCTGCCGCGTGGCGCGAATGTCAATGTTGATTTGCTCCAGGGAAGAACCGCTGGCTGCCATGCGCAGGGCGTTGGCCATTTCCTGAAGCTTTTGCTGCGCCTGTTGCTGGGATTTGGATGCACCCTGCTTCTGGTTCTGCCCCAGTTGCTCGCTGCTTTGCTGCATGTCTTTTCCGGCTTCTTTGCCCGCCTGCCCGCTTTTATCCAGCTCTTTTTCCTCGGCTTTGGTGGCTTGCTGGGCAGCATCTTTGAGGTCTTTTTTCAGCGCTTCGTCCAGCTCTTTTTTAAGGTCTTTTTGTTGCTGGGCCAGTTCTTCGTTGCTGCGCTCGCCTTTATCGGTTTTGTCTTTGAGGTCGCCTTGTTTTTGGGCGAGGCTTTCCATTTTGGCGGCCAGGTCCTCCAGTTTCAACTGTTGCTCCAGCTTTTTCATCAGTTCCTGCAGGCGTTGCAGGTCCATGTTAAACAGCTTGTTGTCCTGCTCCAGCTTTTGCAGGGTTTGCACCGCTTTGTCTTTGTTCAGCTTTTGCATTAGTTCCTGCAATTTCTGCATTTGCTCGGCCAGTTCTTTGTTTAGAAGACGATCCATTTGCTCTTTGAGCGCCTCGGTTTTTTCCTTTGCGTCCTCGCTCATCTGCCGGTTCTCTCGCTGCTTCATGCCTTCCTCAAAGCGCTTTTTGGCGGTCTCCAGCTTTTGTTTGATGTCTTCCTGCTGGTCCAGCATCTGTTGCAGGGCCTGCTTGGATTCCCAGCTTGTCGCCTCACTTTGCAACACCTGCGTTTGCAGCTCCTTCGTTGCCTTTTGCAGTTCCTGATTTTCTTTTGCTGAATTGCTCAGCCCCTGCGAAACCTGCTGGGCATTTTCTGCGAGGAAAGCATCCACTTTCTTGCCACCGGTGCGGTCATAGTACTGCTCGGTGCTGCGCGCCACCTTGGGGCCGTGCACGCCGTCGTTGTCCCAGGCTTCCACCCAGTAGCGCATCCGCTGTCCGCTGCCGAGCAGGGCCGAAGCATCAAAATAATGCTGAAAAGCCGTAGCCTTTTTTCCGGAAACCGGGAGGTTCACGCTCTTATTGGAAAGCACTTTTCCATCACTGTTTGTAATAACTGCTACAAACGTCAGCCGGCTCAAACCGTAATCATCGCCCGCCGTTCCGGTAAGGAGGATTTGCCCGCCCGTGCTGCTGTCGGCGTAATTACTTAATTGAATAGACGGCAGCGCGTCGGGAATCACCGCTACCCGGAAACTTTGCTTTTCGGCAATGCGGCTGCGGGTATTTTCCACCACAAAGCTCACCGTCGTGTCTTGCAGAAAACGGTGGGATGCGCCAAAGAACGCACCGTTGCGAGGCAAAATACCTGCCAAAGCATCGCCCAGGTAAAAGCGCATGTTATCGGTGGAGTTGGTCGTAATCAGCCACGAAATCTGCGTGCCGACTGGTACGCTCAGGTCGCCGAGAGACGTTCGCAGTTCATCTTTCCGGCCCGTGTACGGCGGGTAGCGCAGTTGGGCCTTTACCGCCAGCAGCGACGGCTTGGGCAAGACTTTTACAATATAGGGTTTGGAATTGTATCCCGAAGCCGACAGGCGAAACGAAATATCAGCGGTTACTTTTTCAAATTTGGCCGCAAAATTTCCGGAATCTTCCCGCATGGTTCGCCGTTCGTCGCCGGTAAGGATTTCCATTTGAGACGGCAGCGCGTTTCCGGAAGCTTTGGCCCGAATCACCAAATCTTCGCCTTCGGGAACGGTAAGATTACTTCCATTCAGGAGAATAAAATCAAACGGTGCGGGTTTTTCAAAAGCGGTGGCGGGTTGGAGGAGACGGGCGCCTGTTTTCCGGAAAGTAGCGGGCGAAAGAATCAAAAAAAGCAACAAAACGCCCACCACCGGAAGCAGCCACGGCAGGTACTTTTTATTTTTACCCAAATCAATCGCGCGGGCAATGGGTACCACCGAAAGCTGCGAAGATTTTTGTTCAATAGACGCCAGCAACAGGTCGGATTCGGCACCGGAAACGGCCCCGTTTTTCAGCTGCAACACGTTGAGCATCTTGTCGCCGACTTCCGGAAAATACCGGCCTGCAATCACCGCTGCGTCTTCCCGCGAAAGGGTTTTGCCCAGCCGCGCTAATTTTAAAAGCGGGATGACAATCCAAAACACCAACGCCGCGCCTGCAAACAACACAATGGCAGACAGCAAGGGAATCTTCACTACCGGCGGCAAATACAGGAAATATTCTCCCACCCCAACCAGTAGTAATACCGAGAGCAGGGACGCCAGCAGCACCAGGCCACCGCGCAACAGTTGGTTCGCGTAATATTTCCGGATAAAGCCGTCTAAACGGGAGAGCAGCAGGTCGTAGGAATTCATCAGTTTCTATCGCAGCACAAAAAAAGCTTCTAAAGATAGCAAAAACCTGGAAGATAAGTGTGGTAAGCAATCCGCCCGCTACATCAACCGCAGCATCTGGTTATCCACCAACTGAAAAAAGTGTTGTGGCTGAAAGGTTCGCCAGTTGGCCACGTCGCCAAACAGGATGTAATGACCGATTCTCTCCCGCAGAAACTCGCTGCGCGTCTGGGCGGGCGCATTCAGGATGATAATCCAGCCGTCTTCTACATCTTCTTTCCACTCTGCATAATACTCCACATCGGAAGAATGAAAGTTCAGCACGTTTTCGGCAATGAGGATAAACTTCTGAATGCCTTTTTCCAGCAACGGGTCTATGACGTTGCGCTTCAAGAGCATAATATCGTTTTCCACCGCATCGTTCCACTCGCCAATCAGCTCGATGATGCAATAATTCTGCTCATAGTCCGCATACAGCAGCTTCAGGTACAGGGTACGCGAGTCCAGCTCATCCCATTGGGGGTGGATAAAGTAATTATAAACGGTGTTGCAATACTCAAACTCGTTGTACTCCTTTCCATAAAAAGGACTGTTCTCATCTTCCTCGGCGGCGTAGAGGTGCCGCCAGTTAAAGAAAGGCTCTATCTCGTGCATGGGCGTATCAAAGCGGGATAAACAAAAATAACGGCGGCAGACCTTTTAAACCCGCACAGCGCGCTGCTCCAAAACACCCAACCGCCGCCAATAGTTGCTGGTTCCAGCTTCCTTTTTCCGGAAAAAGGGCCTTTCCCACACAAAGAACGCGCCTTCCGGCGCGTCTCTTTCGTGTTCTTTTCCACCCACTTCCCCTATCCCAGCGCCTGCCAGTCCAGGATGCCGCCTTCCAGGTTCTTTACGTTTGTGTAACCCATCGTTTCCAGCATCATCCCCGCCTGCATACTGCGCTTGCCGCTCCGGCATTGCAGAATCAACTCGGTGTCTTTATCCAAATCCTCGATTTCGCCCAGCTGGAACGACAAAATATTGCCCAACGGGATATGGGTGCTGCCTTCAATCCGGCTTTCGGCCACCTCTTCCGGCTCCCGGACATCAATGATAAGCGGTTTTTCGCCCGCGTTCATGCGGTGCTTGAGTTCCTGCACAGTTATGTTTTGCATAGGGCAAAGATGCTACGGATTCGGGATAAAAATCCATTTCTTCGGCGCGCTCCAGCTGCCATTGGCCTTTTTCCAGCGCACCAGATACGTGCCCCCGGCCAGGCCCGTCAGGTTCGGGGCTTGTGGCGTGCGCCACCCGGCCACCGTCCGGCTTCCCGAAACGTCCAGCAGCGCCACTTCACTGCCATCCGGTACGCCCTGCAACAGCAAAGGTCCCGCCGAAGGATTGGGGTACGCGTTCCAACCCTCCTCCATCGCCTCCCGGCTCACATTTGTCGGCGTTACGGGCTCCCCGAACAAGGGTCGGATCATCAAAGCGCCCGAAATAAGGCTGCTCTTCCACGTTCCATCCACATTGTAGTAGAGATGATTGCCTCCCACCCGGTTTGCATCCAACGCGTAGTACAAAGTATCCGATCCACTCAAAGCGGGTTGCATCACGGCGAAGTAATAGACGCCCGGAGGCACCGCCACGGCATTGTCGAACGTATAATAATAGAACCGGTTTACCGTATCGACGAAGCGCGGCTGATAAAAGTCCTGCGAGTGAATCAATTCATCCGCCGTTGCCCCGCTCACGCCCGCCAACTTCCGGTATAGTTGCATGTTGAAGAACTTCCCAGCCGCCGTGGGCACCTGCTGGCCAAACAAGATGGCCCCCCCACGCAGCGTGTCGGCCACCTGGGTCTGAAACTCGATCGCTACGGTGCCCGGCAACGAAGCAAAGAGGTTCAGGTAGTACGTTTTTTCCGCCGACCCGTCGTCATAGGCAAAGTAGTTGTCGAAAATCTGCAACTTGGTCAGCGTATCGTTGGCCGTTGTGGCCTGCGGGGCACTCGTAGTCAGGCTATAGAAGTTGCGGATGACCAGTGGATCGTAATACCCCAGCTGCGTGATGGCCTGGTAGCCGGGAATTTGAAACGTCCCCGTGTTATAAGGCGTCAAGCTGAAAGGTTGGCCCGTCGTGTAGAAGGATGTACCGTTGCTTCGGTTGGTTGCATTCAGCCCCACGAAGCCACTGATCGCCCCGCCTGTCTGATTCCGGAAATTTCCGGAAATAACGCTCGCACTCACCGCCCCCGGATTCGCCAAATAGTGCCGGTAGGGCATCGCCGTGTAGTCCCGGAGCAGGTTTCCCGGAATCGTGCTCAGCGCGATGTCGTTAATGGCCGTATCCGCCCAGTTCCGGCCTGCATCCATCCGGATATAATCCAGATTCCACACGTCATCATTGAGGTTGATGGACGCTTTGTTGATAAACCGGAACTGAAATCCGTTATACAGGAAAGAAGTATCCGCCACCGGTATCAATACTTGCCGAAACGGCTTCAAAACGGTGTCCCGCTGGCTCCATTGCTTTACCCACCGCCCGCTCCCGGTCTTGAAAAACAGCATCAACGAGTCGGTCGTCTCCGGCGAGAAGCCCGCCCCTTGGGGTTGATAGAAAAAGCTCAGGTAAATGCTGTCTCCCGGCGTATTTCCGGAAAGGTCGAAAGGCTGCGAGGCCAGCGTATCGGCGTACCGGACGCGAAAAGGGTTCACCGTATCGTAAGGCCGGTTATCCGCACCCAGCGCGTCGAACGTACAAACGCCCTGCGACACCGGATTGACGCCCATCGTGTTGTTTACATACACCTGCCGGTTCACCACCCACCGCTGCGGGTCGGGATAGGTATCTTCTCCCAAAAAATCTTCAAAAAAAGGCAGCGTCAGGGCCGCCGCCTTCTGCAATCGGGGCAAGGCGTTCTGCGATTGGGCCGCCGCAGGCGAAACGTTCCAGGAAAGGGGAACTACATTCTCCTGCGCAGCGGCTTGTTCCACCCCGCTGCCCAAAAGGGCCATCCCTCCTAAAAAAAATAAAAGACCTTTCATCGTTTAGCACTGTCCGGGTTTAAAACAGCCTTGGGCGCACGCGGCCTGGGCGGTGGTTCCGGCTCATAATAATCTATAACGGCGGCTTTGGGTCGCCTGTTGCTTTCCATTTCCTCCACCGTCGGTGTTTTTTTCACAAAAACATCCACATAATCGCCCTGCCGCTTGCGGTTGCGCGCCCCGCCTTCGTTGTAGGGGGAAGGAACCTGATTGTAAATAATCGCATTTCCGGTATCGGCCAATGGCCCGTCAAAAACCGGCACCAGATACAGCCCGTTGCCCAGCAAAACGGCCCTTCCTTCGTTGTAAGTCATCCCAATCACATCGGGAACATCGAATTCTACCTCTCCAAGGCCGTCTCCCACCACCAGGTCAATGCGGCTGCCTTCGGCCAGCGTTACCCCTGGCGGGATAATGCGCCCGTTGTGTCGCTGCTCCAGCACGGCACCTTTGGCAATGTCGGGTTTCAGGATGGTATCTCCCAAAATCAGCCGCCGACTTTTAAGAATCAGCGAGGCACTCCGGAAAGAAAGGTTCACCAGGTTGGGCATTTGCGTAGCCGGTGGCAATCCTTTGTTCACCGTCAGGAAGATGGTCCGGTTCTGCTTCACCACCGCCCCCGGAACCGGCTGTTGGGTCAGCACCGTTCGCGGTTTGCGCGTGGCATCATAAGAGCTGTCCACATCCACCTCAAAACCGGCTTTGCGAAGCGTGGCAATGGCTGCATCCACAGGCCGGTCGGTTACGGAAGGCACCTTGACCTCCGCCCCATGCTGCGTGATAATAGAAAGCGAAGAGAAAATCAGAAAGTAAAGCAGCACGCCTACCCCAATCATCACCAGAATGTTTGCCCAAAGACTGCTTTTAATCCCCGCCTCCGGGGTTTTGACCTGCGTAGGCCGCGCAACGCGTTTTGCCATTTGCGGATAAAATTAAACTTCTTCCAAAATATAAAACCGCTGTCCGCCTATACCCCGGCTTCCAGCACCGATTGCAGCAACTGCCCGTAAAAAACCTTCAGATCCAGCCCTGCCGCCCGCACCTGCTGCGGAATAATGCTGGCTTCGCTTTGTCCTGGCATGGTGTTCACCTCCAAAAAGTACAATTTGTTCGTCTCCCGCTGCAAAATGAAGTCAATCCGCACCACTCCCCGGCAGTGCAGGTGGCGATAGATGTAAGCCGCCTTCTTGGTGATCTCTTCCAACACCGCTTCGGAGACGGGCGCAGGGGTGATCTCCTCGGTTACGCCCTGCGAGTACTTCGCCTCGTAATCAAAGAACTCGTTTTGACTGCGGATCTCCGTAGGCGGCAGCACCTCGATGGCCGCTCCCGCACGGTACACGCCAATCGTCAGCTCCCGCCCTTCAATAAACTCTTCTATCAGCACCTGATTGTCTTCTTTGAAGGCCTTATTGATGGCCGGCAGCAGTTCTGCCACCTCTTTCACCTTCGAAATGCCCAGGCTGGAGCCACTTTCGGCAGGTTTCACGAAGACCGGCAGCTTCAGGTGCTCCAAAATAGCGCCGATGTTGTAGGGATACTCGGTGGTGAGGTGAACTGAGTTGGCAATGCCCACAATCCCGAAGTCTTTCACCACGCTGTTGCAGAACTTCTTATTAAACGTCAGGGCGCTCACGATGGCATTGCAGGTTGTGTAGGGAATTCCCAGCATATCGAAGTAGCCCTGAAGTCGCCCGTCCTCTCCCGGCGTGCCGTGGACGGCAATAAAGGCCGCGTCGAAGGTGATTTTGCCTTCCCCGGTCGCAATCGAGAAGTCGTTTTTATCCACCTCCACGCGCAGGCCGCCATTTGGCGGCTCATGATACCAGCTTTCGCGGGTGATGATGATGAGGTACACATTGAAGCGCTCCGCATCCAGGTTTTGATGGATGGTTTGGGCGGTTCTAAGGGAGATTACGCTTTCTCCGGAGTAGCCCCCGGCCACCAGGGCGATGTTTTTTTTCATGAGTTGATTGCGGGGGTAAAATTAGGCTTTCCCCCGGTCTCCAAAGGGGCGATAAGGATTGGATTTCCGGGCGGTTGGGAGGGATGCTTCTTTTTTTGCCGCAGGCAGGTGGCTCTTTAAAGTTGTTTTATTAAAGTTCAATCTGTTTGACAATCAATGATTTTGTGCATTTTCAGAAAACAATCTTTTTCTCCATCATTGATATATTGGCCATCTAATTTCACTCATTTGGAGGTAAAACATCTGAGATAGGGGTAAAAAGAGCACTAAAGAGGAGTTTAGAATTCCCTTCTTAAACAGTCTCTCAGAATGACACTTACAACGTATCATTTACTGATTACAAATTGCTTGTTAGGCTGAGAGAGCGTTTAAATAGGATTTGTTATGTGTTTGTGTTTTTTTGAGTAGGCGTAGTGCAAAAGTCATCCAGATCATGGCTGCGCCAAACCAGGTCAACTTTTGGCAGTATAGGACCAGGCACTTTTGTCGGCTCATCCAGCCAAAGAACAGTAAGATATTGGCAGCCAAGTGACACCTGCATCAAGTCTTGACAATGTGTGGAAAGGTGCTCTTACTTTGGAGGCGGCGGAAGTGGTAGTAAACCGTCTGACAGGGTGGATAGTGGAAAGGAAGGGCACGCCATTGACAACCCGTTCTGACCACATAAAAACAAGCGCTGATGATCTGGCGCATGAGATATGAACCACTGCGTTTGGCGGACACTAAAGGACCGATCAGTTGCCATGGAAGGTCGGTAAGTTCGAAGCAGGCATAAAAAAACAGCATTGAAACCTAAAACCAAAGCACAAAAATCTGTCGCCAATATCTTTAGTAAAATAACTTTAAGCACCCTCTCAGCTTGTCGAAGTCTTTCTAATCCAAGATTCCCATTAAAAATAAAATCCCTTTTTCATGATTTTCAATTTCCGGAAAACAACCCCGTTTCTGCTGCTTTTAATCACTGCCTGCGGGACGACCAACCCACCTGTAAATTCAACGACCGACACGGTAACGGTAGCGCAAAATCCCCCTTCCGACAGCGCGCTTTTACAAACGGCCACCGATGCAACCTTGCAAGCCCTGGCTGCGAAAGATTTTAATGCACTGGGCCAACTGGTGCACCCTCAAAAAGGACTTCTTTTCTCGCCTTATGGCTATGTGGACACCGGGACTGCCGTGCGACTGTCGCCCGAAGCAATCCAGAAGATGTTCACAACCGATACGGCGCAAAGAAAGCTGTGGGGCTTTCAGGACGGCTCCGGCGATTCGCTTTTGCTCACACCGCCTGCTTATTTCCGTCGCTATGTTTACAGCCGCGATTTTAAAGGCAGTGATTCCTTTCATTTCCGAGAAATCCCGCAGCGCGGCAACACGCTGAACAACCTGGCCGAAGTATTTCCGGAGGGCATTGTAGTGGAAAGTTATACGCCCGGCACCCTGGAGATGGACTGGCGCGCCCTGCGGATGGTGTTTGAGAAAACGGCTGATAAGTATTACCTCGTGGCACTGGTCAATGACGAATGGACGATTTAACGCTGAAACAGACCGTCAGAAACCTTTTCTTTTATTAACAAATATGCCGGCTTTATTAACAAAAGTGCCAAATTTGTTAATGGAAATGTCGTATTTGGTGCAGGAATCGCCGATGTTGTTGCAGGATTTAACAGAGTTGTCAACAACTATGGCACTTCCTGCACATGAAATGCCATTTCTTGCATAAGAATCGCCCTTTTTGCATTAAAAACCGCCATTTCCATTAACATTTCCGGAAAATTTGTTAAAGAAAAGGGCTTCTTAGCGGTGTTTGGTCACGCCCATGTGCTGACACCATTCGGCTACCGGGCAACTGCTGCACTTGGGCAGATGTGCCGTGCAGTGAAATTTTCCAAACGGCATCAGGTCGCGGTTAATGTCGATCCAAAGGTTTTGGGGAACGATTTGCTCCAGCACCAGCAAGGTTTTTTCCGGCGTGGATGTCTGCACCAACCCCCACCTATTGACCACGCGGTGCACGTGCACATCCACCGAAATCGCCGGAACGCCGAGCGCCACCCCAAGCGCGAGATTGGCACATTTCGGCCCCACGCCTTTCAGGGCGGTGAGTGCATCAAAGGTTTGCGGAACCGCGCCGCCATTGGCGAGGGCCGCTTCGGAAACCGCCCGGATGGTATCAGCCTTTTGGCCCGGAAACGTGCTGCCAAATAATAAATCCGCCAAGGGTTCGCGGCCCAGGGCCAGCATTGCTTCTGGTGTGCGGGCTTTTTCAAACAGGCGAAGCGATACCGGAATGGTGGTTTCGTCGAGGGTGCGGATGGAAATAATACAGGAAACGAGTTGCTCGAAAAGACTGTTGTAGCCCTGCTCGCGCAGGCTAAACATCGCTGCCTTGGGGTATTGCACAATAGCTTCCTCAATGCGGCGCAGCATAGTCTCGATGGGAAATTCGGGCAGCTTCATTTTTTCAAAACATCAAGAATTATTCCTGCGTTTGCATTTTCCGGAAAGCGGAATTATTTTGAGAGGCGAAAAGTGGTTTGGAATCCTTAACCTCAAAAAATCCTTTCTATGGAAAGCAACAAAAAAGTGGTTCTCGTAACCGGTGCTACGGGCGGACTTGGCACGGCGATGTGTAAAAAACTGGCCGAAGACGGCTACACCGTGGCGGCTAATTATCGCAATAGGGAAAAAGCGGACGCCTGGCAGCAAAAAATGGCCGCCGACGGCGTAGAAGTGCATCTTTTTGAAGGCGATGTAACAGATTACGACAGCGTGGGCCGCATGATTGACGAAATCGAAGCCACGCTTGGCCCGGTAGATGTGTTGGTCAATAACGCCGGTATTACGCGCGATGGTCGCTTTGCCAAAATGAGCCTTGATGACTGGAAGGCGGTGATGGCTACCAATCTGGATTCGGTTTTCAACTGTACCCGGCAGGTGATCAATGGCATGATCGACCGGAAATATGGCCGGATTATCAACATTTCTTCCGTCAATGGGCAGCGCGGGCAGTTTGGACAGGCCAACTATTCGGCGGCGAAGGCCGGGATGCACGGTTTCACTAAAACACTGGCGATGGAAGTAGCGAAGTATGGTATCACCGTCAATACGATTTCCCCCGGCTATATCGGTACCGATATGGTAATGGCTGTGGAACAGAAATATCGCGATGCGATTGTAGCGCAGATTCCGGTGGGACGGCTGGGCGGCACGCACGAAGTGGCGTACTTAGTCAGCTTTCTGGCAAGCGAAGGGGCTGGTTTTATCACCGGCTCCAACTATAGCATCAACGGTGGACAACATGTGTATTAATAGGAGTGAGGGATGAGGGAATAGTATAGGAACTGTTGCCCCCCTCCGGGGCAGGGGGTGAGGGATTAGAGCATGATGTGTGGATAAAAGACACTGTTGTTTTCCCTCCAAAGCAGCTTAACAAGGGTTTTTCGGAAACTAACGACGGTTTTTGACAATGTAACAGCGGTTTTTGAGGATCTAACGACGGTTTTTAAGAAACTATTTTTGCTAATACCGGTAGAGACGTTGCATGCAACGTCTCTACTAAATCCCTTTGCCCCCCTGCCCTCTAAGGGGGAATTCCCGCAATCCCTAAACCTCTTAAATCCCTAAACCCTTTTAAAACCGATACTGCAATCGCACGGTCAGCAGGTCATCGGGCAGGTCTTTTTCGTAGCCCGGCAAAGCGGCCTTTTCGTTGCGGATGTGGTCGTACCAGAATGTTGCTTTGAGGTTTTCGGAGGCATACCACACGTAGCCGCCGCCGAAGGTGTGATAGCTGACATCGGCGGCCGAAAGACCCTTTCCGGGCGCTATGTCATTTCCGGAAATACCGGTGTTGGGGTCATACCAGTCATACTTCAACACGAGTTGGTGCGCCGGTGAGCCGAGGTGTTGCAGGAAATAAAAATACGCTGCATCAAACGGGCGGGTGTAGAGCGCTACCGGCTGACCGGCCGTATTCAGAAGCGACCCCGGTGTTTCGGAACTACCGGCCGTTCCGGTTTGCAGTCCGCGGATATACTCGGCCCGGAATTCCGTAGCGCCCCGCCGGTTGGGAATGCGCAATTGCGCGTCTGCGCCCATATAGCGGCGTTTGGCGATATCTGTTGAAGGCGAATCGGCCCGCATCAAAGCATTGTTGCCACTGCCGGAAAGAGTATATATTTTTTCGGAAGGATTGGCCAGTCCGCCATGCAGCTACGACACGCCGCCGCTCAGCTTCCAGCCGTTGGAAAAACTTGCCGGACGGGCATAAAGCCGCCCGATAACGTCTTTCTGACTGTCAAAATCGCCGCCGGCCGTCAGGCCCTGGCCATTGAAGACGCCCACATCTAGCCGCAACCATTTCAGGTTACTAAGGATTTTGCCCCGTGGCTCCAGCGACAGCATCGCGCCCAGGTCGCGCTCGGTGCGCATTAGAATTTGTGAAGCGCGCCCCCGCTCCGGTGCTTCGCGTTCGGAGGAAGACAAATTTACTTCATACCCAAAAGGGCGGGCGAAAAGGCCGGAAACCAGGGAGAAAAGGCCCAGCCGGTTTTCATAAAAACGGCCCCAGAGGTCGCGCACGGCCACGCCGCGCTCGGTGGCGTCGATCTGAAACACAAAATGCGTTATCGGCTGCCGGTCGGCACGGCGCACCACGTAATCGGTGCGCAGCCGGCCCCGACGAATCATGAAGCGGTTGTTGGATTGGGAGTTAAAATCGCCGCTCGAAGGGTGTTTGGCTCCTGCGCTTTCCGTCCACTGAAACTGGGGCTGCACGTAGCCGGAGATACGCAATTGATCGGAGCGCTGAAAAACGCCGTAGTAGCCTTTCCCAAGTGTGGTGGTGGTGTCCAGAATGTCGGTGAGTAGTTGTTGAGCATGGGCACAGGAAGCCGCGCCGGCCAGCAGCGAAGCAGTCAAAACAAACTTGCGGCAAATCATGGGCAAAGTTTCAGTTAAGGTTTGGAGATGGAATGTGACTTCGGTATTACCGAATTATTAAGTTTCCGGCCGGTTGTATTTCCGGGCGGGTCTGCGAATACCTTTGCCAAAACATACGACATCATGGCTGGATTTTTAAAAATATTTACCCCCAAAGACCGTGTTTTCTATACGCTCTTTGAAGAGCTGATGGGCGTGCTTCAGGAAATGGCCGATGCCTTTCCCAAGGCGCTGAAAGTAGCCGACTCCGATGCCCGCGTGGCTGCTCTGCGCACCATCAACGACTACGAACACCGTTGCGACGACGTAACCCATCGCATTTTTATTGAGCTGGGCCGCAACTTCATCACGCCGTTTGACCGCGAAGACATTCACTCGCTGGTGGCCGCGCTCGATGACATCGCCGACTACACCTGGGGCTCCGCCAAACACATCATCAACTACGGCCTCGGTCGGGTGGATGATTATATGATTCAGTTTGCTTTTATTATTCAGAAATCCGTTGCTTCCCTGCATAAAGCCGTTCGGGAGCTGCGCGATATGAAAGACCTGGTTGCCATTACCCGCAGTTGTGTGGATATCAATAGCTACGAAAACGAAGCCGACGACCTGCTGGATGCCTCTATCCAAAAGCTCTTCGCCACAGAAACCAACGCTATTGAGGTGATTAAGCGTAAAGACATTTACGAGGAACTGGAAATGGTAACCGATAAGTGCGAAGACGCTGCCAACGTCATTGAGTCTATTATCATTAAATACTCTTAAGCGGGCCGCCCTTTTCTCGGTATGACTCCTTTGCTGATAACGATTATCGTGCTGGCGCTGGCCTTTGATTATATCAATGGTTTTCACGACGCAGCCAACTCGATTGCCACGGTGGTTTCCACCAAGGTGCTAACGCCTTTTCAGGCGGTGCTGTGGGCGGCGCTGTTCAACTTCGCTGCCTTTTTTATTTTCCGCGATCACGGCGTGGCCGATACCATTGCCAAGACGGTGGATACTTCGGCGATTACACTTCCGGTAATTGCCTCTGGGTTGATTGCTGCTATTATCTGGAACCTCATCACGTGGTGGTTTGGCATTCCGTCTTCCTCTTCTCACACCCTGATTGGTGGTTTTGCAGGGGCAGCCATCGCCCATGCTTCATTCAGTGCCATCAACAGCGAGCCAGTGATTAAAACCGTTGCTTTTATCGTGCTGGCGCCGCTGGTGGGGATGGTGGTTGCTTTTATTATCTCCACCTGGTTTCTTCACGCTTTTAATAAAGGCATTGGACCCAAGCTCGTTTCCTTTGGTGTGATGGCTGCCGTGGTGGTGTTGCTGTATTTCCAAATAGATACCAAAGCAACCCATATTGCCGGGATGCGCACCGCCTGGGATAAATCTTCCGGTGTGGCGCTGGTTACGGATTTAAGCAATAAGAGTCCGGCGCAACGCATGGGCTTTAAGAAGGGTGATTCTATCCTGACGCTGAACGGGCAGCCTTTCACCGATAACCTGGCGCTGGACCGGCAAATGAAAAGCCTGCAACCCGGCGAACCGTTTACCTATACCCTGGCCCGCAACGGCGGCGTGGTGGAATACAAAACGCCGTTTCAGGTGGCCTGGGGCTCAGAGCTGGTGCGGACCGTGTTTTTCGGCCACAACTTTAAGTGGATTTTGCTGGGCTTTATCCTTTTTGTGATGAGCGCATTCACGCTTTTCCTGAGCTCGCTCACTGTGATGGAATCGCAGCGCTGGCTGAAGCGTATGCAACTGGTTTCCTCGGCAGCATTCTCTATTGGTCATGGTGGCAACGACGCCCAGAAAGTCATGGGAATCATCACTGCCGCCCTTATGGCCGGTGGGCAGATTGCCGACTTCAGCGAGATGCCTGTTTGGGTGCCACTTGCCTGTTACATTGCCATTGCCGCAGGAACGATGAGCGGGGGTTGGAAGATTATCAAAACCATGGGCAGCCGCATTACCAAGGTAACGCCGTTTGAAGGCGTTGCTGCTGAAACCGCGGGTGCTATCACGCTCTTTGTGACTGAAAACCTCAAGATTCCGGTATCCACCACCCACACCATCACTGGCTCTATCATTGGCGTGGGGGCCACCAAGCGTTTGAGTGCTGTTCGCTGGGGCGTGACGATTAACCTGCTTTGGGCCTGGATCCTTACCATTCCGGTGAGCGCCTTAATGGCCGCCGGGGTGTACAAGATTTTTAGCCTTTTTGTAGAATAGAAAAAATATGCTTCATTTTCCGGAAATCGCCCTGCTAACAGCGGGGCGATTTTGTGTTTTATGCATTTCAAAACGATTTTATAACCGCTTCATTTTCCGGAAAATTGCCACCCAAATAACAAAAACAGGCGCTTTGCTCCCAAAAACTATTGCCGTGTTTTAGAAATACAAAAAGTGGTTTCTACATTTAGGGTGGTTTAAAACCCTTTTTTATGAAATCCATTCTTACACTTTCCCTTCTGGCGCTGGCCGCCTCGGCTTCCGCCCAGATCACCCTCAACCAGGCTTCTTATGGCAGTTGGATGCCCCAGACCGCTACTGCCTACCGGCTGGATCCCAACATGACCTACCCAACATTGACTTCAAGCACCAACGCCAGCTGGGACCTGAGCAACGTAACGTATGATACGACCAATATTCGCTCCTATTATGAAGGGCCCTTCTCCGATCCCGCTTTTCCAAATGCTACTTTCTACGACACCATCACCTATCCGGTGGGTGCAGCGCTGTCTTATGGCGTTCAGGAAGCCGGGCTACTGGGTGCCAACGGCTTTCAGTTCATTGGGCAGAAAATCCCCCGCCAGTCGTTCTCCCTTGCGCCTGCAACTGGCGGAGCCAACGACAGCATGACGTTTCCGGCCCAGAATATCACCTATTCTTCGCCCCGCACCGCCATTGCTTTCCCGGCTACGATGGGTAGCAGCTGGAATTCCAACTACAGCTTCACCACTAATTTCAACCTGACAGTTGCGGCCTATAACCTCAACAACACGCCTTGCCAGCGCAAAACAATGGTTTCCTACACCAACAATGTGATTGGATGGGGGACCCTGAGAGTGAAAGACAGCAACGGCGTTGCCACCGCGCCTATGAACGTCCTGATGGTGAAAACCGTGATGCATCAGGTGGACAGCTTTTTCCTTGCTGGCTCACCTGCGCCGCCACAACTCCTCACTCCCTTCGGATTGTCGCAAGGTTTCAAGACAGACCGTTATTTCTATGATTTTTTGCGCGCCGGCGAGCGGATGCCTTTGTTCAGCGCCCTTTACCGCGACAGCACCTTTTCTCCGCTTAACGTAGAGCGCATGGACGTGCACGTAGAGCGCCTTTCACCCTTGGGCATTTCTTCCCTGAACATCCAAAACGGCGTAAAAGCTTATCCCAATCCCGTGAAGGGCCAGACCGTAAACCTGGAAATCGAAGGCCACAACGGAAATCTCCTGAGCTATACCCTGATGAACATGGCCGGCCAGGTGGTAGGCCAGGGAACGTTGACGCCCACTGCCGGAGCGGCTCAGTTGAAAGCCGAAGCCCTCGCCACACCCGGTATTTATTACCTGCAACTCACTAAAGGCAGCAACCCAATCGCCGTCCTTCCGCTGAGTGTAGAATAAAAAAGTCCTTTTCCTTTTCTCAAAACGTCCTGCCCAAAGCAGGGCGTTTTTTGTATTGGGAAACACCGAACCCGACACCTATAAACCATCCGCCCACACCGAAACCCAGCAATCCGGCTAAGCCCGCAAACAAATAATCCACCCAAGCACCCGTTCCCACAAAGCCCTCTTCTGTTTTTTATCTATAGTCTTTCATCTCCAATCCATCCTCTTTCGTCTTTTATCTATAATCTTTTGTCTCCAAAAGCCTCCCACGCCTTCCCGGTCGCCTCCTTCCCCAATCAGATAACCTACCTTTGGCGCTTGCTTTTTTGCTTCCCGCATGTCGTTATCCCCCCTCCTGAAATACATCTATAACCACGGCACCGAAGAGATGATCCGGCGTGGCAAGCGCATCTACAGCAGTGGTGGGGCCTCTCTCCTCGACAATGACCCATTCATCGAGCAAGCCCGCTTCCGGGTGCGCAATGATCAGTACCAGAACTTCTATACCGTGGTGGTGCAGAAGTATAATAACCCACAGGAGCTCTCTGTCCGGTGCCAGTGCCCCTATAATCTAAGCGAGATGTGCCGTCATAAGGTGGCTGCCTTGTTTCAATTGCAGGATCTGGCCCAAAGTGGCATCCTCGGCGGCGAAGGCGTGCGCTACGACCAGGCCCATACCCTGCTTCGCTTGCGTACCGTCTCGGAGGCCATGCTGCGTGTGTTTAGTCTGCCCGAAATCATAGACCGCGCCCGCGAAGCCGCCCGCAGCCGCGCTGCCTCTGTGCTGCCCACCACCGCTGCCGCCAACGTGATTGAAGCCGATGTGCCGGACGACACCGCATCCCGTTCATTTCGCGTGCAACTTCGCCAAAACGAGGAACGTTATTTCGACACCTCCTGCGGCTGCGACGAAACCCGCGTCCCGCTTTGCTATCACAAGGCCGTTACTTTTTTGCAAGTCCTCTATCAACACGGGGCCGACTTCTTTCATGGCCTGCGCAACTGGGATGAACAGAAAAGCCGCCTCTTAAGCCTTTACGGCTACAAGCTCTCCGACAACCTGGAGGGCAAGTTTGCCTTTACCTACGACGCCCACGGCAAGCCGTCCCTGCGGGTCCTCGACCCCAGCATCAAAAGAATTGCAGTCCCCACCGCTGCCGCCCGCCCGCAGGCCCCCACCGCGCCGGTCTTGCCCGCTCCCGAGCCGGTGGCCCCCGCCCAAAAGCTGGTCCTCCTGCCCGCCGTGCAGCTCACCCCCCAGGTTTATCCCTCCCTCGCCTGGCAATTATTGAAAGCCACGCCTGTTGCCGAAGATAGTTCCGGAAATAACGGGGAGAATTCCGGAAATGGGCCCAAGCCCTACGCCGTTCTGGACCTTTCCGGCCCGGTGGCCGCCAACGACTTCGAGGAAAACACTCAGGCCTTGATTCCCTTGTTCCGGAAGGCGCAAACCGGCGAGGCCCTTCGCTATCTCCACCGCATCATCCCCTTTGGTGCCACGCTCCTGCCCGAAGATGACGCCCTCCACGAGAAGCTTTCCGACGAATACCGCCTTGCCTTGTGGGAATACCTGTTGCCTAAGTACACCAGCATCCTTGCTGCCCTAGAGACCACGCCTGATGGCTGCCTTCTGACCCCCGGTAAGGCCACCCCCGACGCCGAAGGAGTCGCCTTCTCCAGCGTTCCGGTGCAGCCCGTCGTCTCTTTTGCGCCCTCCAAAGGCGGAATGGTCCAAAAGGTTGGCTTCCGGCTCCGGTCCTACGTCCTCCCGCCTAAAGAGGTAGAAGTTCTGAACGGTGGCCTCCTCAATTATCAACACACCCTCCACGCTGTGGAAACCCCTGCCGTTGCTTTTCTCGTAGAAGGCTGGAAAAAAGGCGGGTTCGAGGCAAAAATTTCCGCCAAAGACTGGCCCCGATACCTTCAGGACACGGTTTTAGCCTGGCCTGCCGAAGTTCATCTCGAGTTTGCCCCGGCCCTTACCGTTACGCGCCCCGCTGTGGCCCCGCGCCTGCGTCTTTATCTCGAAGAGCGCGAGAATGCGCTCGTCCTTCGCCCCGCTGCGCGCTATGGAGAGACGGAAATTATGGGCGGCAAAGACGCTGTGGTGCGCCTTGCCGAAGAAGGGAAGGTCGTTCTTCAGGAACGGGACCTCACTGCCGAAGCCACGCTCCTCCAAACCCTCCAATCGCTCCACTCCGACATCGTTCGCTCTGCCGATCAGCCGGTTTTCTTCGTGCCCGCCGCCGCCGTGCTGTCCGACAACTGGTTTTTTCGCTTCCTGGAAGTGATGAAAGAGCTGGATGTGGAAGTCGTGGGCCTCTCCGACCTCCGCAGCCTGCGCCTCAACACCTATAAGCCCGAAACCCGCCTTCATATTTCCAGCGGCATCGACTGGTTCGACGCACAGCTCACCGTTCAGTACGGCGATCAGGAAGTCCGGATTCCGCAGATCAAAAAAGCGCTCGCAGCCCGCCAGAATTACGTGCGCCTCCCCGACGGCTCTATCGGTCTCCTCCCCGAAGAGTGGCGCGAGAAGTACGCCCTGCTGCTCAAGATGGGCGAAGTGAAGAAAGACCACGTCCGCCTGCGCAGCACCCACTTCGGTGTGATTGAACAGCTCCTCGCCGAGGTGGACGAAGAAGGCCTCCTGGGCGAGTTGGTCGCCAAAAAGGAGAAACTCCTCGCCATTGCAGCCGAAGACTACAGCCATCTGGACGCTCCCGCCCACCTCCAGGCCGCCCTGCGCCCCTATCAGCTCACGGGCTTCCAATGGTTGGTGTTTCTGTACGAAGCCGGGTGGGGTGGCATCCTTGCCGACGACATGGGCCTGGGGAAAACCGTGCAGGCCCTCGCTTTCTACCTGTTCCTGAAGGCCAAAAACCCGGCGGCCACGCTGCTCGTGGTGTGTCCCACCACACTTATCTACAACTGGGAGGCCGAAATCCAGAAGTTCGCCCCCCATCTCCGGGTTTACATCCATCATGGGCCGCGCCGCAAGGCTTCCATCAGCAGCATCTCCGGCCACGACATTGTGATCACCACTTATGGCACGATGCGCAGCGATATCAAGGCATTCCGGGAGGTTCCCTACGACCTGGCCGTGCTGGATGAAAGCCAGGCTATCAAAAACCCCCAAAGTCAGGTGGCAAAAGCGGCACTTCTCCTCTCTGCCCACCACCGCCTGGCGCTAAGCGGCACGCCGGTGCAGAATAATACCTTTGATCTCTACTCCCAAATGTCGTTCCTCAACCCCGGTATGCTGGGCAGCCGCGAGTTTTTCATGAACGAGTTCGCCACCCCCATCGATAAGTTCGGAGAAGAAGGAGTAAAGAAGCAGCTCCGGCAGCTCACCTATCCATTCCTGTTACGCCGCACCAAAGCCCAGGTGGCCAAGGAGCTTCCCCCCAAAACCGAGGTGGTGCTTTACTGCGAGATGGGGCCTGCCCAGCGCAAAGCCTACGATGCCTGGCGCATCATCTTCAAAGATCAGATCCTGGGCTTGATAGATCAGCAGGGCATCGAGCGTTCCCAGTTTCATATCCTGCAAGGCCTCACGCGCCTGCGCCAGATTTGCGACGCCACCGCCCTTGCCGGGGGCCATAGCACCGAAGAAAACCCGGCAGAGAACCACAGCGTGAAGCTGGAGGAGCTGATGCGTGAGCTTCAGGAGAATACCGGCAACCACAAGGTGCTGGTGTTCTCGCAGTTCCTGGGGATGTTGGGCCTGATACGGGAGAAACTGGAAGCCGAGGGCATTTCCTATGCGTATTTCGACGGTTCCAGCAGCGCGACCGAGCGGCGCGAGGCAGTTCGCCGCTTTCAGGAAGAGGAGAGCACCCGTGTTTTCCTGATTTCCCTCAAAGCCGGCGGGGTGGGCCTCAATCTTACGGCAGCGGAGTACGTGTATTTGGTGGATCCCTGGTGGAATCCTGCGGTAGAGCAGCAAGCCATCGACCGGACGCACCGGATCGGGCAAACAAAGCCGGTATTTGCCTACCGGATGATCTGTCGCGACAGCATCGAGGAGAAGATGATGCAGCTTCAGGCCCGGAAACAGGCGCTGGCCGACGAGCTTGTGGGCGACGACGGCGCTGTTTTGAAACGCCTCTCGCGCGAGGATTTGGTGTTTTTGCTGGGATGATATATTTCCTGCGGGAAAATGGCTGTCAAGGGGTCTTTTGTATCGGCGACCCTTCAACTTATAGTAGCAAGACTTCGACAAGCTGAGAGGCCGTTTAAGAAGCGTCTGCCAACTTGTTAGTCATGATGAGAATGAATGCCAGGGAGATGAAAGCGGCGGAACAATCGGTTCTTTTCTCATAGTCTCTGCTGAGTCTGCGGTAAGGGGTAAGTCATCCAAAGGAGCGCTCCACGACCCATCTTTTAGCCACCGGCGCGAAGTGAGCAGCGGTATTCTGGGTCTCGGCCTTTTGCTTCCAGCGCCTTCCTGCATTGTCGCGTTCCACCACTTGGGTACGAACATGGGCCATTAGGTTAATGCCTTGGTATGCGTGGTCTGCCACAAGATTTGCAGCCTTCTTTGGGTGGCATATGGTTGCAGTACCTGTCGCATCAGCCCATAGCGGTCGCTTTCTGCCACACTGCCTACCCGCAAAGCCAAGGGCAGGCCCAGGGCGTCGGTAATGAGGTGACGCTTCCTTCCATGATACAATCCTTTTGTTTTCGGTGACAACAGCGGCTCTAGTACACGTCATTGGAAATCGGATAAGGTGAAGGAATAACACATCGCAGAAGAACCCGTAGTGGTCCTTTGGTACAACCCTAGACATACAAATCCGGTTCTCTTCTTTTAGATTCCTTATTAAACAGCCTCTGAACTTGTCGAAGGAGTAATCATTTTCTAAAAATCAGAACAAGTATAGAGTCAGCCACGCCAGAATTGAGGTTGCCATTTTAAAAAAAAGACCAAAACCATTCCGCTTTTTTCCGGAAATTTAAATCTCCAAAAGCCTTTTTTCGCCATGCCCTACCCTTTTCAGATCAAAAGCCTCTCCGACTACCACCAGCATTACCAGAAAAGCGTCGAATTTCCGGAAACGTATTGGGCCGAAATCGCCGAAACATTTCGCTGGAAAGGCCCATGGGATAAAGTTTTAGCCTGGAATTTCACCGACCCGGACGTAAAATGGTTTCAAGGCGCCCAGCTCAACATCACCGAAAACGCACTGGACCGCCACGCCGAAGCCATGCCCGACGCCGCCGCCCTTATTTGGGAAGCCAACGCCCCCGACGAGCATCCGCGCACCTTTAGCTACAAAACGCTCTATGAAAAAGTGGTACAGTTTTCCCACGTGCTCACCAACAATGGCGTGCAGAAAGGCGACCGCGTTTGCATCTACATGGGCATGGTTCCGGAACTGGTAATTGCGACCCTGGCCTGCGCCCGCGTGGGGGCCATTCACTCCATTATTTTTGGGGGGTTCAGCGCGCGCAGCATTGCCGACCGCCTGCAGGACGCCGGCGCAAAGATTATCCTGACCTGCGACGGTGCGTACCGGGGAAGTAAAGAGATAGCCTTAAAAGAAACCATTGATGACGCGCTGGAGCAGTGTCCGTTTGTGGCGCGCGTGATTGTCTTGACCCGCACCCGGCAGCCGGTGAGCATGATCAAAGGCCGCGACGTGTGGTGGGAGGACGAGATTTTCAAGGTAGAATCCGCTGGTAATCCGCCTTTTCCGGCAGTGGCGATGGACGCCGAAGACCCACTTTTTATTCTTTACACTTCCGGCTCTACGGGCAAGCCCAAGGGCGTGGTGCACACCTGCGGCGGCTATATGGTGTGGGCCACCTACACGTTTGTGAACGTCTTTCAGATTGCGCCCGGCGATGTTTTCTTTTGCACCGCCGACATTGGCTGGATTACCGGCCATTCCTACATCGTGTATGGGCCGCTGTGCGCCGGCAGCACCGCGCTGATGTTTGAAGGCATTCCTACCTGGCCCGACGCCGGACGGTTTTGGGACATTACCGAGCGCCACAAAGTAAGCATTTTCTATACCTCGCCAACAGCCATCCGCTCGCTGATGACCTACGGAACGGCACCGCTGGAAGGCAAAGATTTAAGCACTTTGCGCGTGCTCGGCAGCGTGGGCGAGCCGATTAATGAGGAAGCGTGGCACTGGTTTCACCAAAACGTGGGGAAAGGCGTCTGTCCGGTTGTAGATACCTGGTGGCAAACCGAAACCGGCGGCATTTTAATGAGCAACCTCGCGGGCGTGACGCCTGAAAAGCCCGGCTTTGCTACCCTGCCCTTGCCGGGTGTGCAGCCAGTGTTGATGGATGAAAAAGGGCTGGAGTTGGCAGGAGCCGACGTTTCCGGAAATCTCTGCCTCAAAGCGCCTTGGCCGGGCATTCTGCGCACTACTTGGGGCGACCATGAGCGTTGCCGCACGACGTATTTTTCGGCTTATCCGGGGTATTATTTTACCGGCGACGGCGCGTTGCGCAACAAAGACGGCTTTTACCGCATTACCGGCCGCGTGGACGATGTGCTGAACGTGAGTGGCCATCGCATCGGCACTGCCGAAGTAGAAAACGCCCTGAATATGCACAGTGGCGTGGTGGAAAGCGCCGTGGTGGGCTATCCGCACCCGATTAAAGGACAAGGCATCTACGCCTACGTGGTGTATGAAGGCCGCCACGCCGACGACCTTACGCGCCGCGACATTCTTCAAACCGTGACCCGGCTGATCGGACCAACGGCCAAGCCGGATAAAATTCAGTTTGTGAAAGGATTGCCGAAAACACGGAGCGGAAAAATCATGCGACGCATTTTGCGGAAAATTGCCGAAGGCGAAACGGAAAATATCGGCGATACCTCTACCCTACTCGACCCGGAAGTGGTAAGCGAGATTGCAGGCGGGCGGGTAGAATGAGGTTCTATTCCGGAAAGTCGGTAGTACGTGTGTTTCGGATAGGCTTTTTTGTCATCCCGGAACGGGACCTATCCGGCTATTGTGCGCTATTTAAAAGCGGGCTTCTGAGATTCCGCCTCCCGGCGGAATGACAAAACAGAAGAACGGAGGCATAAGACGAGGAAAGGAACCGACAGTACAAAGGATAACGAATCCCGGATTGCTTTTTTATGTTGGCACCCCGCCGTGAGGCGGGGTCTCACCCATCGCATGCGATTTTAAAATGGCATACTTCTTCCGGCTTTTCTACCCCAACACATCCTGCATGGAAAACACACCTTTTTTTCCGGAAATAAATTCGGCAGCTAATACTGCCCCCAGAGCAAAGCCGTCGCGGCTGTGAGCGGTATGCGTGATTTCAAGGGTGTCGATTTCGGAATCGTAGCGGACGGTATGGGTGCCGGGAACGCCGGAAATCCGCAAAGCTTCTACGGGAATAGATCCCGCCTGCGTTTCAGTTCCAAGGTGCCAGGTATTGTAGGCAGAATGGCTTTCCAGAATGCCATTCGCCAGCGTTACTGCCGTTCCGCTCGGCGCGTCTTTTTTCTCGGTGTGGTGCGTTTCGGTGATGGAAAGGTGGTATTCCGGATGCGTCGCCATCAGTTGTGCCAGCTTTTGGTTGAGGAGAAAAAACAACTGCACCCCGACGCTGAAGTTGGAACTATGGAGAAAAGCCGCATTGGCTTCCTTGCACACTTTTTCGGCTTCCGGCAGGGCCTCGTTCCAACCCGTACTTCCGGAAACCACCGGCAATCCTCTTTGAAGGCAGGCGATTACGTTTTCCTTTGCCGACGTCGGTCCGGTAAACTCAATGACAACATCCATTCCGGAAAATTCCGGACTTTGAAGCAGGTCACGGTTCTCGTGGGTGATGCGAAACAGGATGTTATGGCCACGGGTGTGGGCAATGCGTTCTATGGCCTTTCCCATTTTGCCGTAGCCGACGAGTGCGATGTTCATGCTTGAAAAATTCAAAACCCAAAGTTTAAAAACCAGAATCCAGAAGACAAAAACCAAACTCCATTATAATCCTGGGCTATGTAGAGACAAGGCATGCCTTGTCTCTACGGGACCTAAAACCTAAATTCTTTCTTACCCCAACAACAGTGCACCTATCGCCCCCACTGCAAACAACACACTCGCCACGCCGTTGGTCGTTCCGAACGCCAGATTGACGCGCGATAAATCCGTGGGTGATACAATGCTTTGCTGGTAGAGCAAAAGCCCGATAAACACTGCTGCCGCCGCCCAGTACACCGGATGCAAGTGGCCATAAAGCCCCACAGCGATAATGAGGGCCGCTGCGCAAAAGTGCAACAACCGGGAAACGAGCAAGGCATTTTTTCCGCCCAGCGATTCCGGAATGGAGTGCAGGCCATGCTCCCGGTCGAAGGATTCGTCCTGCAAGGCATAGATAACATCAAAACCGGAAACCCAGCAGAAAACCGCCGCCGAAAGCAAGATGGGCAGCACCGCGAATGTGCCCGTCACCGCGAGGTAAGCCCCGATCGGGGCCAGCGCCAGTCCGACGCCCAGAACCAAATGGCACAAGGGCGTGAACCGCTTGGTGTAGCTGTAAAACAGAATCACGGCAAGCGCCACAAACGACAACGCAAAACACAACGGGTTGATCAGCCATGTGGTCGCCACAAAAAGCGCGCTGCTGACGATGGTAAACAACAGAGCACTGCGGGGCGAAATCACCCCTGCCGGAATTTCGCGGGTAGCCGTGCGCGGATTGAGGGCGTCAAAGCGCCGGTCCAGATAGCGGTTAAACGCCATTGCAGCGCTGCGGGCGAATACCATGCACAACACAACCGCAATCAGGGTCTGCACCGGCACGCCACGCCCAGCCGCTTTTACACCCAATACAAAACCCACCGCTGCAAACGGCAAGGCAAAGATGGTGTGGCTGAATTTTATGAGGGAAAGGTAGTTTTTCAAGGCAACAACCTGAGACCAAAGACAAAAGATAAAAGGGAATGGCGCGGAGGCTTATGAAATCCATATCCAAAAAAGCGCTTTTTGGAAAGGAAGTAAACCTTCTCAACCCTTCTCCACAACTACTGATACACATCCGGGCTCACATCGGCATCAAAGCTCAACTTGATTTCCCGGTCCGCGGCATTGCTGAAAACGGTAACGCTTTTCTCCTGAAAGCCAGCGCGGTTAGTGCTGTTGAAAGCAACGGTAATCTCGCCGGATTGGCCGGGTGCTACCGGCTCGGTCGGATAAGAAGGTGCCGTACAGCCACAACCGGCTTCCACCTTTGTAATAATCAAGGGCTTATCGCCGATGTTTTGAAAACGGAATACATGCGATACGGTTTCGCCATTCTGAACTTTTCCGAAAGAATGAAAAACTTCATCAAACACAATAACGGTTCTGGGGGTTTCAACCGGCCTGGCGGCAAGGGCTTCTGCCTTCGGGTCGCGCTTGTTGAAAAGTGCTGTGGTGCTGACACCGGAAACTTCTATCACCGCAATGACCACCAGCGACAAGGCGGCCAGGGCCAGCAAAACGGTGTGTAAAGGATTGGGTTTCTTCATGATTTTCTTTTTGGTTTACAAATACTTACCGGCCTTCTTCGGCCACCAGCGCTGCGAGGTTCACGCACACTTCCACTGCTTTTTCCATATCCTGAATACTCACGTATTCCTGACGGGAATGGATACCCATTTCGCCAGTGAAGATGTTGGGGCACGGCAATCCCATAAACGACAGCCGACTGCCATCTGTGCCGCCGCGAACATTCATACGCACGGGTTCCAACCCGGCTTTCCGGTACGCTTTTTCGGCAAAATCCATTACGTGTGGCTGCTCGTCCAGAACCGTTTTCATATTGCGGTATTGCTCCTGCACTTCAAAATCGGCGGTGCAGCCGGGAAACGCTTTCACGCTTTCGGCCAGGATTTCCTGCAGCTTTGCTTCGTGTTGCAGCAGTCCTTCGGTGTCAAAATCGCGGATGATAAAGCTCACGGTCGCTTTTTCAATCGTTCCGGAAATACCGGTCGGGTGCACAAAACCTTCGTAGCCTTCGGTGGTTTCCGGACTCCAGTCATTTTTGGGCAGGGCATCTATAAAGTGCGCTGCCGCTTTGATGGCACTCACCAGCTTGCCCTTCGCGTAGCCGGGGTGTGCCGAAACGCCGTAAAACGTTACCGTTACGGCATCAGCAGAAAAGGTTTCCCCTTCCAGATGGCCGCGCTCGCCGCCGTCCAGCGTGTAGCCAAAATCAGCCCCCAGCTTTTCCATGTTTACAGCCGCTACGCCCCGGCCAATTTCCTCATCGGGGGTAAATAAAATCCGGATGTTGCAGCGCTTGGATTCCGGGTTTTCCATCAGGTAGGCCGCTGCGTCCATAATTACCGCTACGCCCGCTTTGTCGTCGGCTCCGAGAAGCGTTTTTCCGGAAGCGGTGATAATGTCGTCGCCGATGCGCTCTTTTAAATACGGGTGGTTCTCAGTGGTGATAACGATGGAGTTGTCGTCCGGCAATACCAGATCCTGACCCTGATAATTTTTATGGACGATGGGCTTTACATCTTTGCCGCTGCTGTCGGGCGAGGTGTCTACATGCGCACAAAAGCAAACCGTGGGTGCATCTACCCCTTCGCTCACCGCAATAGTAGCATACACATAACCGTTTTCATCCAGTTCGGCATCCGCAATACCCAATTCTTTCAGTTCCTCCACCAGCAATCGGCTGAGGTTTTTTTGCTTTTCGGTGGATGGCTGGGTTTCGGACGCCGGGTCGCTCTGGGTATCAATCTGCGCATAACGCATCAGCCGTTCGGCCACGCGGGAGTTATATTTTGGTAAAGCCATCAGAGATTTTTAGGAACGGCGCAAATTTACGGCTTTCAGACGGGCTAATTTTGCCGTATGGACGGACTCGAAAACATCGCCCTTGGCCCATTGCTCACCGTGACACTCACGCTGCTGGCCGTTATTGACATTCTGGGCTCCGTGCCCATCCTCATTTCGCTTCGAAGCAAGATGGGCGATATCCATGCCGGCATGGCCACTTTGGTTTCCGGCATGCTGATGATTTTGTTTTTGATTGTGGGCGACAAAGTGCTGGGCTTTATGGGCATCGACATCAGCTCTTTTGCCATCGCCGGGTCGATTGTGATTTTTCTGCTCGCGCTGGAAATGGTGCTGGGTCATGACCTGTTTCGCGCCGACACCGCCACCCGTTCCGGAAATATCGTTCCCATTGCCTTCCCCATTATCGCGGGTAGCGGCACACTGACAACGATTATGTCGTTCCGCGCCACGGTTCACGTTTATAATATTATCCTCGGTATTCTGATTAACCTAGTGATTGTTTACATCGCACTGCGCTCGCTCAGTACTTTAGAGCGCTGGCTGGGGCCAAACGGCATTGCCGTAGTGCGGAAATTTTTCGGGGTGATTTTGCTGGCCATTGCAGTCAAAATTTTCCGGAGCAATATTGGAATTTGAGCTTTTTAAATTCAGCCGGTTTTTCGCACAGATTTTGGGAGAAAAGCAAAAAGAAGCCCGCTAGCCTCTGTTCCAGAACATATATTTCCAGAAAATATTCTCACAAAAAAAGCACCGTTTGCAGCGGTGCTTTTTTGGGTGCTATTGAAGTTGGATAAACTCTACGATGTAGCCGCTTTTGTCTTTAAAAGCAATAAAGCGGTGAACCAGATAAATCCGGTAACCATCCGGCTGCCAGATGCCAAGCGTCCGACGGCCTTTGGCGGATACAAAATAATAGGGTGCGTTCACAGCCTCCGGTTTTACCACTGCCATATCCAGCGTAGTATCCATCGCCGGGAAACGGGTCATTTCCAGCAATGTAGTAGGCGAAAAGCGCAAACCGTAAGCGCCGGCACTTGTGCTGCTGCTATTGGCCCGGAATAAAGTTGGATTGCTGTAGAGAACAATCCCTTTTTTGCCTTTACTCAGGATATTATCATTGGCATACCAGATAGGCGAGCCAGCGGGCGAGGAAAGCACTTTTTCGTTGAGCGCAAGTGGTTTTTTAGATGATTTACATGCCGAGAATCCAAAGAGCGCAGCGATACAGAGAAAGGAAAGAAACCGGGAGAACATAAAAGCTTTACTTAAGAAAGATAATCACGTATTTACTACAACCTTGCCAACAACGCTTACAAGGGGTCTAAGGGTTTTAAATCTGCCTGCCAAAGTAATCTATTTCCGGAAATCAGGCCCCATATTAAGCCAAAAATGCGCCGGCTTTGAACCGGCGCATCTTCTTTTTCTAACCAACTTCTTACTTTTTCGGCTTTTCTTTTTTGCTGCTTTTCTCGCTCCAGAAATACCCTACCGAAAGCTGCACGGAAGGAATGTGCAGGTAGGTTTCCGAAACGCGGCGCGAACCCGCACTGCGTCCTTGTTGATTGTCCCACAAGGCCTGCGAAAGCCGCAGATCCAGGTGCAGCGCCGGCATAATGCGGTACTGTGCTCCAACATTATAGCCCAGGCTGAAACGGCTGCCAAAATCATCAGTCGTCACGTCGGAAGCGCGCGACGGCAGCGTGGGTAACGGCAGGGCTGCGTCCAGCGTATCGAAGCGACTAATGGTGCCGATGCGGGTATTGGTTTTGGTAACGGCGGGCGCAAAATGGAACGCCACACTCGGACCTCCATAAAAGGAGAACCGGTTGTGGTTATAACGCACTTGCAGCGGCAATTCCAAACTTTGGTAGGATGGGAAACTATACCGGCTCAGCATCGAGTCGATTTCGTAGCGAACGGCATTGTAGGCCTTCCCATTACGGCTAATGGTTGCCTCGTTGATGACTTTTCCGGAATAGTAATCGTCTTTTAAATCCATACTGTTATTCAGCCGGAAGGCATAGCGCAACTCCGCGCCCAGACTCCATTTTTCGCTCAGCGCCAAGATGCCCATCATACCGGCATGCAATCCCTGCAACGCACCGGAGCCACCGCCCAGCGAGCTGTTGATGCCCGCCAGCAAGCCAAATGAAAAGCGCGCTTGCTGCAAGTCTTCTATAGCCGCCTCTATCTTTTGCTCTGGTGTAGCAGCTGTGGTTACGATCACGGGCGATTGGGCAGCAGGTGCCTGCGCAACAATCGGGGTTTGGCTTGGAGCAATTCCGGTCTGAGGATTTTCCGGAATGATAGCGCTTTGTGCTGGAGCCTCTTTTTGAGCATTTCCTTGTGCTACCAAGCTGCCATTTGGTGTTTTAGCCGACCAGCCCTGCGCTTTTGGATGGGCATCCGGTCCCGCCGCCCACTGTGCGAGGTAGGCCTCAACCCGCGACGCAGCCATCGGATTCACCACTTTTCCGGAAAAAAACGCATTCAACCGGCTTGCCACGGCTGTCAGTGGCGCAACCGCTTCGTGAACGATTACAGGCGCTGGATTTGGGGAAATTTCCGGAATCGCAACCGGCGTTGCGGGTGCGATCGGAGCCGGCGTTTTTGGGGATAAATTCAAACCAGCAAGTGCCTTCGACTCGCTTTGTTTCACCACAGGCGTTTCAACGCTGTGCGGCCTTACACTTTGAGAAGGAGCCGTTTGATTTCCGGAAATTGCAGGCGTAGCCTCAATTTTTCCGGAAACCGGTTGGCCCTTTTTAGGCGTAACAGCTGCAATGGCCCTGCTGTTTTCCGGCGTTTTTTTGGAAAGCTTGGGTGGCGTTGAAACCGTTTTAGCAAGCGGCTTTGCCGCTGAAGTTTGAACAGGAGTACCAAATGGCGCAGTTGTATTTACCACCGTGTTAGCATTCCCAACCACCGGCGTTTTGCTTTGGTGTGCTTGGTTGTAAATAAAGCTGCCGCTCCCCGCCACCAGCACGCCCAGCAACAGGAATGCCCAACCACGTGAGGGCCGTCGCGCCACCGCAGGCGCTACGCCCACAGGCATCTTGGCATCCAGCAGCCCTTCCATTCGCGACCACGCACCGGGCGGTGGCGCAACGGGGCGCTCGCCGGGCCGCTGCCGGAACAACTCATCAATGCTTATTTTCTTATTATCCATAGTGCGGATAAATTTTTTACTGTTTTAAATGAAGATCCAACCCTTCAATGCGTTCCCGAAGCAGTCGCCGGCCTTCCGAAAGGTGCCATTTAGACGTGCCGGCACTAATGCCCAGCGCTTCCCCGATTTCGCGGTGATTAAATCCTTCCATCACATACATAATAAAAACGCTGCGCGTTGCCAGGGGCAACGCCTGAACCATCTGCATCAGCTCGTCGTATTCCAGCCGGCTCGCATCTTCCCGCGACACGTATTCGTGGGTTTCCGTCAGTGCCACCTGCGTACCTGGTTTATCAGCGGTTTTTACATAGTCGCACACAGCCCGGAACACGATTTTGCGGAGCCAGCCTTCAAAAGAGCCTTGGAAATTGTAGAGCGTAATCTTCTGGAAACCGCGTAAAAAGCCGTTGTTCAGGATTTCCTCGGCGACTTCCTGCTGATCAATATATTGCCGGACGAGCGACATCAACCGGCCATAGAACAGCCGGTAAACCTTTTCCTGAGCCGTGCGGTCATTACGAACGCAGCCCTGAATCAGGTCTTCCAACTCGCTCGTCTGTGCAGTTGCGGTATAAGTCAAGGCGATAGACAAAAGAATAGAAGCTTAAGCACCCTTATAGACGGCGCTTTGCGGGAAAAGGGTTGGGCCCCTTTAGAGACAAAAGTAAAAAGACGATAGTGGATAGTGGATAACATATTATCCAACGCCGAAGGCTCCAACATTTCCAACGGCAATGCCTCCAACGCAGAGCTTCCAACAGCGTCAGCATCCAACGCGCAGCGCTTCTTACTTTCGCGCCCCATGACTGCCGCCCGTTTTTTCCTGCGCAAAAAAATTACCGACCGCATCGCCAACGGTCATCCCTGGATTTTTTCCAACGAAATCAACACCCGCGAAGGCGATGCCGCGCCCGGCGACATCGTGGAAGTACTTTCCTCCAACGGCTCTTTCGTGGGCAAAGGTTATTACAACCCGGCTTCTCAGATTGAAGTGCGCCTGCTGACCCGCAACCGCACAGAAGACATCAACGCCGATTTCTTTTTCCGGAAAATAGAGGCGGCCTGGAAGTACCGGCAGCAGCTGGGCTACACCGAAAACTGCCGCCTCATCTTTGGCGAGGCCGACGGTCTGCCTGCCCTCATCATCGACAAATTCGGCGATTATTTCTCCCTGCAAACGCTGGCGCTGGGCATAGACATTTGGAAACCGGCCATCGTAGAAGCGCTTCAAAAAATCTTTCAACCTGCCGGCATCATGGAGCGCAACGATGTGCCCGTGCGCTCGCTGGAAGGGCTGCCCCAGCAAAAAGGGCCGCTTACCGCGCCTTTTGACCCCAATATCATCATCAGCGAAAATGGCCTTCGCTTCCACGTAAACCTGGAAACGGGCCAGAAAACCGGCTACTTTCTCGACCAGCAAGACAACCGCCGCGCCATTCAGAATATTGTTCGCGGTGCCGATGTGCTGGGCGCCTTTACTTATACCGGCACGTTTGAAATCCACGCCGCGCACTATGGTGCCAAAAGCGTTTTGGGGTTGGATATTTCGGAAGACGCCGTGCGGCAGGCCAACAGGAATGCAGAACTGAACGGGCTGGCTGATGTGGTGAAATTCGAGGCCGCCAATGCGTTTGATGTGTTGAAAAGCTGGGGAAAGGAAGGCCGCCAATACGATGTAGTGATGCTGGACCCACCGGCCTTTACCAAAAGCCGCGAAACGATACAAAAGGCCATTACCGGTTATAAAGAGATTAACCTGCGGGGCATGAAGCTGGTGAATCCGGGCGGTTTTTTGGTAACCTCTTCTTGCACGCATCTGGTGGACCCGGAAATGTTTCTGAATACCATCCGCATGGCCGCCAAAGACGCGCGCCGGACGCTGCGACAGGTGTGCTGGCAAACCCAATCCGCCGACCACCCCATCGTTTGGGGCATCCCGGCAACCCAATACCTGAAGTTTCTGATCGTGCAGGTGTTGTGATAATTTCCGGAAATTTCGTGTGGTTTTACAATTGGGAAAGGACACTTGGCGCATCCCACCGCTCCAAGGGCTTGCCTTCAAGACAACCTTACCCCGATCTTATTCCGGCACCTGATCTTTATCCACCCGCACGGCACCGGTCAGCTCTACAATGCGGTAGTTGGAAAAAGTTTGGTCGGCTTCCAGCCCTTTTCCGGAAAGGGTTTGGGTCAGGGTGTTAATCTGTACCGGCTTTTCGGTAAAGAATTTCTTTTCTGCTTCGCTCCAGATGAGTTCATCGGTGAGGAGTTCTTCGCCTTTTTCGTTTTTCACCCGCACACTGTCGCGCAGCAACACGTTTCCTTTGGTTTCATACCAGCGGGCGTAGCGCGAGGTAACGGTCGTCTGTATGCCACCGGTGCTGTCGAAGATCTGAATCTGAACGCCGCCCTGGGCATCGGTGTAGGGCGGGCGGGCGCGTTCCAGTCGCACGAATTCGGCGGCGTGAAGCTGTGCTTCCACCTTACCGTCGCTACTGTAGATGATGGTTACGTCTTTGGCCCGCTCTTCCCGACCGAAATTTTTGTCAGACAAGGCAGCGATTTCCTCCATGCTGTTGCGGCAGGAAAGCGTCAATAGGAAGAGGATAGGAAGGAGGGTCCGGCTTTTCTTAATCATAACGGGAATCCTAGATTAAAAAGGCTTCGACAAGCTCAGCCTGACACTCATATTCTAATTGATATATATGACATAATAAGTGTCTCCCTGAGCTTGCCGAAGGGCTGCTTCTTTAAGGAGAGACCGCTTCCCGAAACGAAGTTTCCATTAATCATAGCGGCGCTTCACAAACCAGCGGTCGTTCAGCGAGATGCCTACGAGCAAACGGGTAAAATTCTCGCGCAACGAAAACGAAGCAGCAGACGTCCGGCGGCCCACTTCCACGGCCAGGTGAATGCGGTCGGTGCTTCGGCGGAACGGCAGGCTCAGTCCGGCAGTGCCCATAAAAGTGGAAGGCTGCGCGCCGCCCACGTAAAAAGGTTCGGTGCCATAGGCAAAGCCCAGCCGGTAGGTAACGCGTTGCAGGTATTTAGCCGAGACCGTGTTTAAAGGCGTGTATTCCGCGCCCACGGCAATCTTCCAGCTTTGGTCGGCCAGCGAATCAGTTTTGCCCAACAGGCGGTAGTCTTTCCACTGCGTTGCACCAAAATCGGCCGTAACGGCCCATTGATTTCCGGAAAAAAGCTGCGCGCCGATGGCGTAGCTCATGGGCAACGTCAGGTCGCCGGTGGCGTTCTGCCGGTAGAGTGCAGTGTCGATGATCGTTCCGCTGGTTCCTCCATAACGAAAGGAGGTCCAGAGTTCATTGGACTCGGCTTTAAGGTCTTTTTTCAGCCGCACCGTGGCGCCCAGGCGCAGGCCCAGCAGGCCTTTGAGTTGGGTAGTGTATTGGGCACCGAGTTTGTAGGAAAGTCCGCCCACTGAGACGCGCTGGCCAAAGGATGCGCCAAAAGTGCGGGCGGTGTCGGTTTCCGGGAAATAGCGGCTGTTTTCATCCCGGAACGTACCGAAGGTATAGCCCACATTTACACCGATGCGAAAGCCTTTGTAGCCGCCGCCTACACCGATAAAGCCCTGATTTAATCCGCCCTCGCCCACATATTCATTCACCGCCAGCCCCAGCCCCGGGTAGTTGCCGGTATCGAGCAGATGATAATACACGCGGCTTTCGGGTTGCAACCCCAGCGCAATGCCCACGCTTTTAGACACCGGGAAAGCCAGTCGCAGGTAGCTGAGCGTGGCCGAGCCGGTGGGATAATTGCGGGTGTCGGAAACCACGCTGCGGCGGCTGCCGGCCACGCCCACCTCGTAGGTGGTCAGGCTGAGATTGCCGTAAGAAGCCGGGTTTTCGGTGTTGATGGAGAACGGCTGGCTGACGGCTACCGATGCGCCGCCTGCGCCCCGCTGGGCTACCGAGGTGCCGGAAAAAATCTCCCCGATGCCGTAGCGGCTGTAGGGAGCGTTTTCCTGAGTGGACAAGACCTGAGCCTTTGCCAGGCCGGGCGCAGCGGCGAAGACAAAAGCATAACCGGCAAACTTAAATAAACAGGTAAGGCGCATTATGGCGGAGAATTCTATGAAGCCCTTTCATAATTAGAAAAGGGTCGGCAAAGATCCGGCTTTTCAAATGGGGCAAAAGCAATTCGGCGTCGCCACCGGTTAAAACAGCGTTAAACCCGCCGGAGAACTGGCTTTCATAGCGGGCCAGAATGCCGTCGATTTCGGCGGCGGCCCCCACCAGCGCGCCGCTTCGCAGGGAGGATTCGGTATCATAACCCAGGAGCGGCGCATCGCCCTGAAGCGAAACCTGTGGCAGCTTGGCTGTGAACTGATGCATGGCGCGCAAGCGCATCTTCAGGCCCGGACTAATGCCGCCGCCCCGGAATGCGTTGTTGGCCGCCACATAATTATAAGTAATACAGGTGCCGGCGCTGATGGCGAGGCAATTGGTACCTGGAAACCGGTCGGCAATGCCTACGGCCAGCGCAAAGCGGTCGGGGCCCAGCGTGCCTGCCGAGCGATAGGCATTGATGATGGGCGAAGGCGTATTGGCGGCTACCTTGAGCAGCTTGATGCGCAGTTCTGCCAAAAGCGCTTCCAGCGCATCGGTATTTTCCCGGACAGAACACAGGATGGCCCCCCGGATTTTGCCGTGTCCAAAAAGAGCCTGGATGAAATGTTCATTAGGCAGTTCGCCTTCCGAAACATCAAAAGCCAGGGGCTTGTCGGCGTTGGTATCGGCGTAAACAGCCGATTTTATAAATGTGTTTCCGGCGTCAATGCACAAGAAATTAGGCATCTGATTGTTGTAATTTTTTTAGAAAAGGGCGCTGCGAAAATAGATTTTATTACAGAAGACCATCCCAACGCAAATCCCGGAAATGGCCGTTGCGTTTGACGCGCTCTTTCAGGATTTCCAGCTGGCTCACCACCGGGGCAATTTCTTTGAGGTGGCGGCGCAGGTATTCCAGTCGCTGGGTTTCATCGAAGATGCTGAGCAGTTCGTATTCCTGCTCGTAGGAAAGACCCACCAAATGGCCGATTTGGTAAGCGTTAAACGTTTCGCCGCCCGGCGGCAGCTTTTCTTCTACCTGCATCAGCGCATAGAGGCGCGCCACCTCGCTGAAGATAAGTTCCCCAATGCGGCTTTCGGTTTGTTGCAGGTTGTTTTCGGGGTAGGTAACGATGGCTCCGGAGTATAATTTTTCCGGAATTTCCTTCACGACCGTAAGGATTTCAAAAACACTTTCGCCTTCAGTGCGGATGTCGAGCCGTCCGTCGGGATATTCTTTGGCAATCTCCTTTATGGTCATCAAGGTGCCGCGCTCCAGGGGCTGCGTGCCACGGGCAGCAGGAATGCCAAACGGTTTGTTTTCGGCCAGGCAGTCGCGCACCAATTGTTTGTAGCGCGGTTCAAAAACATGCAGGTTGAGCGGTTCGCCGGGAAAAACGACGACTTGCAAGGGAAAAATGGGGATAAAATTGGGCATTAGCGTAGGGATGAAAAGGCTTTTGGAGGGGTTAAATTCCGGAACCAGTACAGGAAAAACAAAAATACCGCGATTCCGTATTGCACTTCGAAGGCGGGATCCACAAAAAGCAACACACTAAGCAAGAGCCAGATGCCGGTATTGTAGAAACGATTGGGCAGCCGCGCCGATTGGATGAAAGGCAAAATCCACCATAAAGCCAGCAGCAGGATTCCGGAAAATCCCACCGCCACACCGGTCGCCAGAAACTGATTGTGGGGCACCAACCGGTTTTCAGTCGCCGTTTGTGGAAATAAATCGTTGTAACCTTCGTCCATCGCAGCCACAACATCACCCGCGCCGTAGCCCGCAACCGGCGCTTTCTGGATTTGATGAAAAGCCACTTTGTAGGAATAAAGCCGGCCCGGATCGCTGTAATGCGCCGAAAGCCGCCCGCTGCTATATTCCATAAAGCTCCACTGAAGATAACCGATTCGCGCCCGGAAAGTCGGCGAGAAAGTCCATGCAGAGATAACGGTTAATATCAATAAAAGAAAGGCGGCCAACGCGGTTTTCCAGTGGCGTCGGTACAGTTCCCGTCCCAGAAGCAGCAGTCCGGCGCCATAAAGCATCACCAACCCCGTCTTGGCCGCCAGGATGTGCAGGTAAGCAACCATTACGATTCCGGAAATTCCGGAAATCCAACGGGCTGCGCGCGTCATTTGCGGCCATTGCGCCACCATCCAGAAAAGGGTTGCCGCCAGAAAGGCGCTAAAGCAAATGTGATTGTTGTAAGCCGGCGTCCGGAACGTAAACGCCCGACCATATTTCTCGGCAATGGCCGCTGCATCCCGAAAGAAAAAAGAAAGGCTAAACGCCACGCCGGAAAGCAAGAGCAAGCAAACGCCCGACATCAGCACGCTGGTTTGCCGCTTCGAAAGCCGTAACGGATAGGCCATGGCCAGGGGTAAAATAAGAAAAGGCAGTTTGACCTGCACCCGCTCGCCCCACTCGCCTTTGTTGTCGCTCCAGAAAAAGGAAACTGCATACAGCGCCACCCACAGCACGCCCACCAGCCAGGTTTTGTTGCGCAGCCAGTCTTTGGGAGAAGTGCCCCGCAGCGCGTTGAGGCCCAAGAGCAGCGTGGCGATGGAAAGAATGGCCCGCGCACCCAGAAAACCCACCACAAAGGCCAGCGTCAGGAAAATGGCGGCGGCTTCGCGGGAAGGGAAAAAGGCTTTTGCTTTTATCAAGGCTTTCGGGGCTTTCTTTGCGGGAATTGTAACGGTAAAAATGCAGCATTTCTTGCCACAAGACCCAAAAAATCTTCTTTCCGGCATTCGCAGCGGCGAGTTTCGCGCTATTGCCCGCGCCATCACGCTGGTGGAAAACAGCGCGCCCGGAACAGACCTTCTTTTGGCGGCGCTTCAGCACACCGGCGACACGAAAGTAGTGGGCATTACCGGTCCGCCGGGCGCGGGAAAAAGCACGTTGGTGAACGCGCTGGTGGGTTATTGGGTGGAGAAAGGCAAAAAGATTGCCGTGCTGGCGGTCGATCCGTCTTCGCCTTTTAACCTGGGCGCGCTGCTGGGCGATCGCATCCGGCTGGCGGGTTTTTATACCCATCCCCATGTTTTTATCCGCTCACTGGCCTCGCGGGGCTCGCTGGGCGGGTTGCATCCGGCGATTATGCAGGTAACGGATCTGGTGCGCGAAGCGCCTTTCGACCTTGTTTTGGTGGAAACGGTGGGCGTGGGCCAAAGCGAAATTGAAATTGCCGGACTGGCCGACTGCACGGTAGTAACGCTGGTGCCCGAAGCCGGCGACGAGGTGCAGGCCATGAAAGCCGGACTCATGGAAATCGCGGATATTTTCGTCATCAACAAAGGCGACCGCCCCGAAGCCGATGCAATGGTGCGCCGCATCCGCAATATGGCCCACGAGCGCGCCCGCGATGGCGTGGAAGCGCCGGTTTTTAAAACTGTTGCTACCCAAAACGAAGGGGTGGAAAAAGTGGCTAAAGCGATTGAAAAAGCCCTTTCCGGAAAACAAAGCCGAAACGAGCGTCAACAACACTTACGCGCCGACAAAGTGATGCGGCTGGCGGTGGATAAATTATTGAAAGACGTTTCGCACGCAGATTTAATGGCCGACATTCAGGCGGCAGAAGCGGCAGGCAATCTCAACGTCTATCGCATGGCGGAGGCGTTGAAAGAAAAGATTTTGGGGCGGTAAAAGGCAGGCGGTTTTCCGGAAATTTCTTTTCAAAAAGAATAAATACGCATTTTCGCAAAGGCTCAACCCCTTTTCTCTTATGCTTATGAAAAAGACTTTTCTCTTCTTCCTTGCCGCCGCTTGTTGTGGAAATCTCCTGGCCCAAACGCCCGACACGGCGCGGCTCTCGCAATACCTCCAAACGCTGTCCCAAAACAACCGCTATATGGGCAGTGTGGCGTTGATGAAAGACGGCAAGGTGATGTATCAAAAAGCGGTTGGGCTGGCCAATATCGGGCCCAGCGCACCGAATACGCCACAAACCTTGTTTCGCATTGGCTCTATCTCCAAAACCTTTACGGCGGCGATGGTTTTGAAGGCTGCCGAGGAAGGAAAATTAAAGCTGAGCGACCCGCTGAAAAAATATTTTCCTACTTTAAAGGTGGTGGGTGAGGCAACGATTGCCCAAACGCTTCGCCACCGCAGCGGCATCCACAACTTCACGGCCGATACGGGTTATCTTTCCTGGCATACCAGCCCGCAAACGGAAGCGCAGCTGCTGGCGCGTATCGAGAAAGGCGGTCGCGACTTTGCTGCCGACAGCACGTTTTCCTACAGCAATTCCGGCTATGCGCTGCTGGGTTTTGTATTGGAAAAGGTGTATAAAAAGCCGTATGCAGGGGTTTTGGAAGAAAAAATTGCCAAACCACTGGGCCTGAAGCATACGGGTATCTACCCGACCGGGCACAACCAAAACGCGTCGTACCGCTGGGAAGGCAAGTGGGTTCCGGAAGCGGTAACCGACCTGTCGGTGACGATTGGCGCGGGCAATATTCTTTCTACCCCTGCCGACCTGACGCGCTTTTTCGACGGCCTTTTTTCCGGAAAAATCGTTTCTGCGGCGTTTTTGGAAGAAATGAAAACCATGCAGGATGGCTATGGCTACGGGTTGGGTACGTTTCCTTTTAACAAGGAAAAAGGCTATGGCCACACCGGCGGCATCGACGGTTACCACTCGATGGCGGGGTATTTCCCCCAAAGTAAAATCGCGTTTGCGACGGTTTCCAACGGGCTGAATTACACCCAAAATGATATTGCCATTGCTTTGTTGCAAACGGCACATGGCGAGGCCATTACCATTCCGGAATTTGCCACAAAAGCTGCGGCGGATTTACCCAAGGGCTATCCGGGCGTGTATGGAAACGGGATGTTGCCCTTTAAAATTACCGTTACCCAAAGCGGCGACGTGCTGACGATGCAGGCTACCGGACAAGGGGCTTTCCCGCTGGAGAAAGTATCAGGCGAGCAGTATCAGTTCACGCCTGCGGGGATTCAGGTGGAGTTTTTCCCGGCTGAAAACGCTTTTATGATGAAGCAAGGCGGCGGCACGTTCCGGTTTGAGAAAGAAGCAGCGAAGGATAACTAATAGTGAATAGTGGATATTGAATAGTGGATTTGGCAGGGAGTATTGTGTTTTTCCTTAAAAAGGACTCTAACGAAAGATTTTACCAATCTACAGCCGAAAGTACCCCATCTACAGCCGAAAGTATCCCATCTACAGCCGGAAGTGTCCAATCTACAGCCCAAAGTATCCCATCTACCGCCGGAAGTACCCAATCTACAGTCGAAAGTACCCGATCTACAGTCGAAAGTACCCCATCTACAGCCGGAAGTGTCCAATCTACAGTCGAAAGTATCCCATCTACAGTCGAAAGTATCCCATCTACAGCCGGAAGTATCCCATTTACAGCCGGAAGTGCCCAAACGAACGGCGCATTTTTGGTTTCTCTGGCTTTAAATGCCTTAGGCTGTGTTGAAAGAACTTCTTTTAAGTCCCGTGGGGTGCAGGTTTATTTTCAGAATCTCTAATCTCTTTTACGCCTAACTCCTTATCCCTCCTCCTTTTTGCCCCCTGCCCCCGGGAAAGGGGGAATGCCCACAGCTCCCCCACTATTCACTATCCACTATCCACTATCCACTATTCACTATTCACTATCTCTTTATCTTCGCCCTCGCTTATGAAATCTTTTTCCGACCATTCTTTTTCGGGCAAAAAAGCCCTTGTCCGTGTGGACTTTAATGTGCCCATCAAAGAAGGCACTGTAACTGATGATACCCGCATCCGCGCGGCCCTGCCTACCATTCAGAAAATTCTGGATGACGGTGGCAGTGTAGTGTTGATGAGCCACTTGGGCCGTCCGTATAAAGACATGGAGAAAAAGCCGGGCAAAACGCTGGCTGATTTTTCGCTTCAGCCGGTAGCCAACCACCTGAGCGACCTGCTGGGCAAAGAAGTGCTTTTTGCCACAAGCGAAGAAGCCGCCGACAAGGCCGCTGCCCTGCAACCCGGACAAATCTTGCTGCTCGAAAACCTGCGCTACCACAACGAAGAAGAAAAAGGCGACAAGGCCTTTGCCGAAAAGCTCTCCAAACTGGGCGATGTGTATGTAAACGATGCCTTTGGCACGGCCCACCGCGCCCATGCCTCCACGGCGGTGATTGCCGATTATTTTCCGGCAGAAAGCAAAACCTTCGGCACAGTGATGGAAGGCGAAGTAAAAGCGGCGCGACAGGTGATGGAAGGTGCCGAAAAACCTTTTACGGCCATTATCGGCGGCGCGAAGGTGTCGGATAAGATTCTGATTATCGAAAACCTGCTCGATCGCGCCACGGATATTATCATTGGCGGCGGCATGTCGTATACCTTTTTTAAAGCCAAAGGCGGCCACATCGGCACGTCGCTGTGCGAGGACGACCGGCTGGATGCGGCGCGCGAATTGCTGAAAAAAGCCGACGAAAAAGGCGTTTGCATTCACCTGCCGCCCGACTCAATCATCGCCGATAAATTCTCCAACGAAGCGACCGTTTCCGCAGCGCGCAACACAGAGATTCCCGACGGCTGGATGGGTCTGGATATTGGGCCGTTGTCGATAGAAGTATTCCGGAAGGTGATTTTGGCCAGCAAAACGATTTTGTGGAACGGGCCGATGGGCGTTTTTGAGATGGATAAATTCCAAAACGGCACGAAGTGTATTGCCGAAGCGGTGGCCGAAGCCACTGAAAATGGTGCGTTTTCGCTGGTAGGCGGTGGCGACTCGGTGGCAGCGGTGAATAAATTTGACCTGGCCGACAAGGTGAGCTATGTGAGTACAGGTGGCGGCGCGCTGCTGGAGTTTTTTGAAGGTAAAGACTTGCCGGGCATTAAAGCCGTGATGCAGGAAGGATAGAAAAAGAAGGCTTTTTTCCGGGAAATTTCCGGGAATGTGGCATCGAGAAAGCCCGGAGCAGTTGCTTCGGGCTTTTTTGCGGGTTGGATTTGCTGGAAATTTTCTCAATAATTCTTTAAGAAAAAGGGGCAGAAAGGCTTAGGCCCGTTGGGTTTCGTAATTTGGTAGGCGAGATGAGAAAAATCTTTTTATTAGTAGCCTTGGCGCTGGGCTTTGGCATGCCAAGTGCGTTTGCCGACCGGATTTATATCCCGATGGACGCCGAAAACCAAACGGCGCACCTCAAAGCCTATGGCGTGGCTTATGCGGCGCTGGCTACCGGAACGGAAGTGGACTGGCTGCTCAACTACGAAGGCGGCGCATTTGCCATGCTGGAATCGCCCGCGCTGGAGCGGCTGTGCAAGCTGCGCGGGGTGCGCTACGAAGTGATTGGCGAGGCGCGCTATAATGGGATGGTGTCGCAGATTGCCAACCCGGATTTTAACGGCGATGTGGTGCGGCTGCAAAAGCCGCCGCGCATTGCGGTGTATACGCCCGGCGGCAAGCAACCGTGGGATGATGCGGTAACCCTGGTGTTGACGTATGCCGAGATTCCGTTTGACAAGCTTTATGATGACGAGCTATTGGCCGACAAGCTGCACGAATATGACTGGCTGCACCTGCACCACGAAGATTTTACGGGACAATACGGCAAGTTTTGGGCACAATTCCGCGGCGCGGCGTGGTATCAGGAAGATGTGCGGGCGGCAGAGGCGCAGGCAGCGAAGCATGGTTTCCGGAAAGTGAGTCAGATGAAGCTCGCAGTGGCGAAGAAAATCCGGGATTTCGTGGCGGGCGGCGGCTATTTGTTTGCCATGTGCTCGGCCACGGATAGTTATGACATTGCGCTTTCGGCCCAGAATACTGACATCTGCGAAGTGCCTTTCGACGGCGACCCGATGGCACCTGATGCACAGCAAAAGCTGGACTTTACGCAGACGTTTGCTTTTAAGGATTTTCAGTTGGTGACCAACCCCTACGAGTATGAGTTCTCCAGCATTGATAATACGCAGGCGCATGGTTCGCGCATCCAGATGAACACCGATTATTTCACGCTGTTTACGTTTAGCGCCAAGTTTGACCCCGTGCCCACGATGCTTTGCCAGAATCATACGACGACGATTAAAGGATTTATGGGGCAGACCACGGCGTTTAAGAAAGAAGTGCTGAAGCAGAATGTGTTGGTGATGGGCGAGATGAAACCGGCCAATGAAGCGCGCTATATTCACGGCGAGTTTGGGAAAGGAACCTTTACCTTTTACGGCGGCCACGACCCGGAAGATTATCAGCACCAGGTGGGCGACCCGCCAACCGATTTGTCGCTCCATCCTACCTCGCCCGGCTACCGGCTGATCCTGAACAATGTGTTGTTTCCGGCAGCGAAGAAAAAGCCCCGAAAGACGTAAGAAGGGCTGCATCGGCAGGCTTTTTGGGGTTTTAAAGTTTGCCGTTATGAAAAAATCCTTGCTGTCCAAAGAAGCGACTGTTTACACCATCGGTCATTCCACCCACCCGTGGGAAGAATTTTTGGCCATGCTGCAATCCTTTGAGATTGAGGTGCTGGCCGATGTGCGGCGGCTGCCCGGTTCCCGGAAATTTCCGCAATTTGATCAGGAAGCTATGGCTCCGGCGCTGGCAGCAGCGGGGATTGCTTATATGCATTGCACCGGCCTGGGCGGCAAAAGAAAAGGCTCTAAAGAATCCCGGAATACCCGCTGGCGCAACCTTTCCTTCCGGGCTTATGCCGATTATATGGAAACGGTGAATTTTAAGGAAAGTCTTCAGGCTTTGGCAGCAATGGCCTTAAACAAAAAGCTGGCGTATATGTGCTCTGAAGCCGTGTGGTGGCGCTGCCACCGGTCGATGATATCTGATGAACTGAAAGCAGAAGGCTGGCGCGTGCTGCACATCATGGGGATGGGAAAAGCGCAGGAACACCGGTTTACGGCTCCGGCAGTTGTTGTGAACGGGCACGTAAGGTATTCGGATGATGCAGGCCTTTTTTCCGGAAATGCTGTTGAGGAATTATAAGAATTACCTGCATAGCAGGGAGTAGAAAAACCTCTTTGAGAAAACCGGTTTTATAAAATATGTGGATTACCGATTTTTTCTGAAGCATAGCCGTGTCAGATGTGCCCCGCTATTACAGTAATAAATCCTTCTCTGCTTATCGCTGGCATTACTTTCCTGTCTGACAGCGCAGCCCCATTAAACCTGTTTTTTTGAAAATGAATACCCGCATTGAACACGATTTTTTAGGCGAGTTGCCTGTGCCCGCAGATGCATACTATGGCATTCAGACCCTGCGCGCTGTTGAGAATTTCCGGATTTCCGGTATTAAAATGTTTCAGGAACCGCTGTTCATCAAAGCTTTTGCGCTGGTGAAAAAGGCCGCCGCCCGTGCCAACATGAAATGCGGGGTGCTCAGTAAAAAGCTGGGAGAAGCCATTTGTTTTGCCTGCGACGAACTGCTTTCCGGAAAATACCATGATCAATTCATTACGGATTTGATTCAGGGAGGTGCCGGAACATCTGTGAATATGAACGCCAATGAGGTGATTGCCAATATTGGGTTGGAATACCTCGGCTACCAGAAAGGGGAATATGACTATCTGCATCCTAACAACCACGTGAATGCCTCGCAAAGCACCAACGACGCCTACCCTACCGCTATTCACCTGGCTCTTTACCGCAAGGTGGATACATATATAGAAGCGCTGCAAAAACTGGAAGCTGCGTTCCGGAAAAAAGCCGGCGAATTTGCTCACATTCTGAAGATGGGCCGCACCCAGTTGCAGGACGCCGTGCCGATGACGCTCGGACAGGAATTTGGCAGTTGGGCCGCCACAATTGGCGAAGAAATCAAGCGGATGGAAATCTCCCAAAAACTGCTCACCGACGTGAATATGGGCGGAACGGCGATTGGCACCGGACTGAACGCGCCGAACGACTACGCGCCGATTTGCGTGGCCGAGCTGGCCGACCTCTCCGGCATTCCGGTGGTACTGGCCGCGGATTTGATTGAAGCATCCTCCGACATGGGCGATTATGTGGAAGCAAGCGCCGCCCTGAAACGCACCGCAATGAAGATTTCTAAAATCTGCAACGATTTGCGCTTGCTTTCTTCGGGTCCACGCGCCGGTTTGGCAGAAATCAATTTACCGAAAATGCAGCCCGGCTCGTCCATTATGCCCGGCAAGGTAAACCCCGTGATTCCAGAAGTGGTGAACCAAACGGCGTTTTATGTGATTGGCGCGGATTTGACCGTTACGATGGCCGCCGAGGCCGGTCAGTTGCAGCTCAACGTGATGGAGCCGGTGCTGGCTTTTTCCATGTTCACTTCGTTTACCTACATGACCAACGCCGTGCATACCCTGGTGGATTTGTGTGTGGAAGGCATTACGGCCAACGAAGCGCGTTGCCGCGACTACGTGATGGGAAGCGTGGGCATCGTAACGGCGCTGAACCCGATTCTGGGCTACGAGAAAACGGCGGCCATTGCCAAAGAAGCCCTCGCAACCGGAAAAACGCCGTATCAGATTGTGGTGGAAGAACAGGCCCTGATTAGCAAGGAAGAATGGGATCGGATTTACACTGTCGAAAACATGGTGCGCCCCGATTTCCGGAAACAGGAAGAGGTGAAGTAGCAGGATTTAAAATTCAGAATCCCAAATTCTCACCCCTCATTCCTGACCTCAAACCACACCGGCGATGGGTCGTTCCAGTCGCCGTTGTAGTTGATGGTGAGTTCTTCGCCGGCAGCAACGGCGCGGACGGTTTTAATGGAAATGGTTTCGGCGTCGTAATCCATTTCATACTCGCAGTTGGAGGTGTAGGAATGGTTATAGATGGGCACCCAGCCGAGCGCCATGCAGCAGCCTTGGACGTCTTCGGGATTCCACTCAAAAATATAGTCGTGCAGGCGGGTCTGATCCAGAAAAGGCCGTTCTTTTCCGGAAAGTACCACCACCGGCGAAAGTTCTATTTCCAGATCTGCTTCTAGGTCTACAGCGGTAAAAACGCCTTTCCCTTTTTGGGGAATCTGCGCAATAAAAAGGGCCGGGTGAATGTGCATGGGCCACAAAGAAAAGGTACAAGCCTTTTGGTAGAACGCGATAGAGAATAAAGAGCTTGGCATTTTCCGGAAATCCGGCTTATTTCAAGACTCTTTTTTACCCTGTTAAGGGTAAAAGGTTCCAGCCTTCCACAAGAAAGCAAGAAGGGCGCTTTTTTAACAGTTGCTGGAACGGCTTTTTTGACCTTGTAGCCGTTGAATTTTCAACAACCCTATTTACCCTTTTACCCCCTAAACCCCTCTATCACTATGAGAAATCAGCACAACCAGAACGACCGATCCCAACAGCATTCCAATGATCGTTCGGACCGGTATCAGAACGAAGGCCGACGCAATCGTCAGGACAGAAGTCAGAATTATCAGAATGCCGGTTATGGCCGTCAGGAATCTGATTATCAGCAAGACCAAAACCGCTACGGCCAACAGCAACAACGCGGACAATACCGCAATCAGCAACAAAACCAATACAGCTCCCGTCAGAACGAAAATTACAATTCTGAATACGGCCAACACAGCAATGTAGGCTATCAGAACAACGAAGATTCGTATCGCCCCTACAGCGGTGAGCAATATGGCAATCGCTACGGCCAGCAATCGCAATACCGCGACGCGCAGAACCGCTCCTATGAGCAATACGGTTCCCAAGGCAGCCAGCGCAATCAGTATCCGCAGGACGAGTATTCCAACGTTTCCTATGGTCGCAACGATTACGCTGATAACCGCCAAAACGAAAACGCTTATGACCGTGCTTCCGGCAGCGACTCACGCCGCCAGGGTCATTGGTCTTCCCAAAACCAGCAGGAAAACGACTGGAATCCGGCAGAAACCAACAGCCGTCAGGCCAATGCGGCCTACAGCGGACAGCAAGGCCGCTCTGGTTCTGATTTAGACTCCTATGGCTCCGGTTCTTACGGCCACCAATCCGACAGCAGCAGCTACGGCGGCTCCCGCGGCTCCAATCAGTCTTCTTACCGTGGAATGGATTCCGACAATGACCGCTATGGTTCTTCGGCCCAATCCTCTTATGGAAATGCCTCTTATGGCCGTGGTGAATCCGGTTATGGTTCTTCTTCCATGAGCGAAAGCCATCGTGGTAAGGGTCCGAAAAACTACAAACGCTCCGATGACCGCATCCGCGAAGATATTTCCGACCGCTTCTCGGATGACCACAACCTGGATGCTTCTGACGTAGAAGTATCTGTGAGCAACAGCGAAGTAACGCTTTCCGGAACTGTTCCAACCCGCCATTGCAAACGCCATGCCGAAGATCTGGCCGAGCAGGTTTCTGGTGTGCAGAATGTAGAAAACCGCCTGCGTGTGAAAAGCGAACGCAGTGAAAGCGGAACCTCTGACAGCAACTCTTCTTTCAGCGACCGCTCCGGCAGCCAGCAAAATGCTTCGGCTTCTACCGGTAGCAGCAGCTCTGAAAATAAATCTTCCAAGGATTCTGACAGTGAGTCTTCTAAAACCGGAAGTACGACATCTTCTTCTACCAAGAAGTAAGGTTACCTCTTGCCTCCTAAAAAGCCTTTTCCTATGTTGTAGGAAAAGGCTTTTTTAATAGATCACATTTCCGGAAATTTCACTCATAAAAAAGCCCCGTCGTTTCCGATGGGGCTATCAATCTTAAGAAGTCGCCGGAAAGGCGCTTTGTTTACAGTGTGTTGGCAGAAGCGCTGCGGTTAGACAACTGGTCGGCGATGGCACGGCGGCCTTCGCTTTCCGAAACCGGCTCTACCTTAACATTGGTAGTTCCGGCTTTTCTGAACTTCAAATCAGCAGCTGCTTTAGAAGTCAGGTCTAACAGGCGCTTGTTGCTGGCAGCCATCCGGTCGTTGATTTTTACATAAACTACTTCGCCGTTGCGGGCATTGGTCACCTTTACATAGGTACCCAATTTGTGGGTATTAGAAGCAGCCGTATATTTTTCCTGATCAAAGATTTCGCCAGTTGCAGTTTTGCGTCCAACAAACTTGTTGTGATAAAAGGATGCAATGCCGTCTGTAACCTTCTCAATTGCTTTGGTAACCACGTTTTGAGCGTTGGCGCCCGTAGCCATTGTAATCAAAAGGCCTGCGGCAATCATCTTTTTTCGCATACACATTTGGTTTGGTTCATTGCAAACTTACCTATGCATGCCTTTCTATCCAAGCGAAAACTGTTAAAAGTTTATTTGTTATGGCTGTTTTTCCGATGTGAAAAGTCACCTTTATAGCCTCTTGCGCTGGAACGGTCGCCGGAAAAGCTGCGTTTTTCGGAACGGTCGTTTCCGGAATTCCGGGGTGCAAAATTGCGCGGGCGCGAATTGTCCATCGGCTGCGCCAGATCTACCCGTACTTTACGGCCCTTGAACTTTTTAGAGTTCATGGCATCCATAATAAACTCGGCGGCATCGGTGCGGGCGTTGAAGTAGGAACTCAGCTCACGCACGGTAATCCGATCGATCACTTCAGGATCCACATCGGTGCTTTCGCTGATGAACTGAAGCAGCTTCGAGGTATTCAGACCATCCTTGGTACCCAGGTTCATAAAGAGGCGCTGCGACTTGCCACCGCCGCTGGTGCGCTGTCCACCTGTGCCTTCGTAGCCTGCATTGAGGTCGTCGGCATCTTCGTATTCTTTCAGCGTATCTTTCAATCGCACCCACACCAGCCGGCGAATCAGCTCATCTTTATCCATCGTCTCAAAGCGCTCGTGGATGAGATCCTGATATGCTTCGCCAAAACCTTCCTGCGGCTCGCTGGTTTCGATTTCATCTAAGAAATGAAACAGCCGCTTGCGGATCACTTCTGCACCGTCGGGAATATCGCAGCGCATAAACCGGCTTTTCACGATGCGCTCAATATTGCGGATCTGACCAATCTCGCGTGGCGAAACGATGCTCATGCAAATACCGCTTTTCCCGGCGCGGGCCGTCCGGCCACTGCGGTGGGTATAAATTTCCGGATCGTCGGGCAATTCGTAGTTGATGACGTGGGTAATGTCGTTCACGTCAATACCACGGGCAGCTACATCGGTTGCGATCAGGGCCTGCAACTGACGGGTTTTAAACCGGTCCATCACCTTGCTGCGGGCTTTCTGATCCATGTCGCCGTGCAGCGGGCTCACCTGGTAGCCGGCCTTCATGAGGTTGTCGGCAATGTCCTGACAATCCTGCCGCGTCCGCACGAAGATAATGCCGTAGATGCCCGGCGTGTGGTCGAGCAAACGCTGCAGCGTGGCAAAGCGGTTGTGGTGATTGGTGATGTAGTACTGGTGGTCAATATTCTCGTTGGTGATATTGGCAGCCGCCACGCGCACCTCTTTCCAGTCGCTCATGAAGCGCTTGGCAATGCCGCGCACTTCGTTGTTCATCGTCGCCGAAAACAGCCAGGTGTATTGGCGCGAAGGCGTGCTTTGCAGAATGAGGTCGATGTCTTCGCGGAAGCCCATGTTGAGCATCTCGTCGGCTTCATCCAACACCACGTACTCTACGCTGCCAAGGTTAATGGCTTTGCGCTCCAGCAGGTCGATCAGGCGACCCGGTGTGGCAACTACCACCTGTGCACCGCGCTTCAGCTCACGGATCTGGCCACCGATGGGCACGCCGCCGTAAACGGCTGTGGTACGCAGCCCTTTGAGGTGCTTGGCGTATTTCTGAAACTCGGCTTCAATTTGCATACACAGCTCGCGGGTGGGCGAAAGCACCAGCGCCTGCACGTTGGGATATTCTACATCAATGTGTTGCAGCAGCGGAAAACCAAAAGCGGCGGTTTTACCAGTGCCGGTCTGGGCAAGTCCCACAAGGTCTTGCGGCTCCTCCAGCAGGAGCGGAATCGTCTGTTGCTGAATGGCGGTGGGCGTCTCGAAGCCCATATCGGCAATGGCACGCAACAGTTCCTCCCGAAGGGGGAGGTCTTTAAATAACTGCATTAAAAGTTAGGGGAAAAATCAAAATGAGGCGCGAAGTTACGCAATTCAGCCCGGTTAACGGGATTTATGCAGTCCTTAAAGCAACCCAAAAGGCCTTCAAAATTGATTTTTGTATAATTTTTATAAGAAAAGAAACCTTATTACATTTACCCTCCATTCTAATAACTTTCTTCATTCCCTATGCCACAAAAGAGACTCTTTCGGGCAGGTTTCTTCGCTCTCGCCGTAATACTATCTGCAGCCGGTTGTTCTAAAGACGATTCTACAACACCCGGCAATTCAGAAAACTTATTTTTTAGTTTCCATACACCCGACTGGGCCGAGCGCATCGATTGCACTCACCTCGACCTGGATGCGACCGGAACGGGTTTTCTTTCAGCAATGTCCCAATCAACTGCCGAGCAGTTTTACCTGAAAGTGCCCACCGATAGCAGTGAGTGGGCAAGCGGCAGCCATGCAAAACGGTATGCTATTGGAAGCGATTCTTTGTTTCAGTTCAACCAAACTTTGCCCATTACCAAAGGGTCCTCTACACGTTTAATTGGCATTAATCAGTTCTCAGACAGCAGTTATAACGAGGTTACCTCCGTCAAATACCTTTCTTCAGATGCAGAAGGAGCTTACTTTTCGTTGCGGGCCAATTATAAGATGATCATGAAAGTTCATTACAGCGCCAGCCTGGATACCACCCGGTTTGTTTACGGTGAGTATCATTTCAAGATTAAAACCGCCCGAAAGTAAGCCCGCATAGGGCCCTGCATTTCCGGAAAACCAACACTTTTTTCCGGAAATGCAGAGCCTTTTTTAAGAGGCCTCCTCCTCGGCGAGCAAGGCCAGTTTCTTGCGTTCTTTGCGCCGGTCGCGCCGTCCGGAAAGCACCCGCCACGTCAGCACCAAACTGGTAGCCATAAAGATAGCTCCCAGTAGAAACGGCGCACCCGGAAAGTGAAAGCTGCTTTTGGCATCGGTGGCGAAGTAAAACAGGCGCGTCATGATCAGCGGCCCAAAGATGGAGGTCAGGCTCATCAGGCTGGTGAGGCTGCCCTGCAACTGCCCTTGTTCATTTACATCCACCTCTTTGGTGATGATGGATTGAAGCGCCGGCCCGGCAAATCCACCCAGGCAGTAGGGCAAAAGGAAGACGTACATCATCCAGCTTTGAGTGGCAAAGGCAAACAAGGCCAGTCCGAGGGTGTAAAGTGCCAGCCCAAGATAAGCGCTTCGCGCCTCCCCCAGTCTGGGATTCACCACGCGAATCAGAACGCCCTGCACCAGTCCCACCAGCGCGCCCACAATGGCCAGCGAAATCCCTACCTGCCGCTCGCTCCACTCAAACACATACATCGTGAAATAGCTCCAGTTACTTTGCACGGCGTGGGCCGCCAGGTTGATAAACACAAAAGCAACAACAAGCGCAGAAATCTTCTGGTATTTTCCAAAAAAGAGCAGCGAGCCTATCGGATTAGCCTTTTTCCACTCAAAAGGTCGGCGGTTTTCAGGTTTTAAAGACTCTGGCAACACGAAGTAGCCGTAAAGAAAGTTGAGAAAGCACAAGATGGCAGCGGCATAAAACGGCGCGCGTACGCCCCAGGTGGCCATAAATCCGCCAATCGCCGGCCCCAGGATAAAGCCCACACCAAAAGCTGCGCCGATAAGGCCAAAGTTTTTGGAGCGGTTTTCATCTGTACTTACATCGGCGATGTAGGCCGAAGCCGCCGTAAAACTCGCGCCCGTCATTCCGGAAAGTACCCGGCCCAGAAACAAAATCCAGTAGTTAGGGGCCAGCGCAAGAATAAGATAATCCAAACAAAAAGCCAGCAAGGAAATCAGGATAACCGGCCGGCGGCCATAGCGGTCGCTGAGGTTGCCCATCAGGGGCGCAAACAAAAACTGCGTGGTCGCAAAGGCCGCAATCAGGTAGCCACCCCACTTGCTGGTTTCGTTGAGCGGAATATGTAAGAGTTCGCGCAGCAAATCCGGCATCACCGGAATAATCAACCCAAAACCAATAACGTCTATGGTAAGGGTGATGAAAATAAAGCCGACCGCCGCACCTTTAGAGAGTTTCATAATTTAAAAAAGGGCCGCAAAAATACCGGTTTCATGTTTTATGTTTCATGTTTTATGTTTCATGAAGCGGTCTCCTAAATAAGAGCTTACTGTTTCTCTTCTTTTTGTCACCCTCGAAGAGGGTCTTCACAGCTTCTGAAATCGTAAAGATGAACTGCGTTAATGACAAAAGTCGCTATCCAAAACAACTTCTTCAGGTTTAGAAGACCGGCCCATGTTTCGTGGGTGATGCGTTGGAAAAATAATGACCTTTTTTAGATACCGGAGATATAAATGTCAGGAGCTTGCGGACTCGTCGTCCAGGCTTTCGCATTAAAATTACTACTCTTGCAAAATCACACCTGCGCCCCCTAAACTGTGGGGATGGTACGTGTGATATCACCCATGCCCTCCCCACAGGGCGGATATACCATCTGTGATATCACACATGCACTTCCCACAAGGCCGATATACCATCTGTGATATCACACATGCGCCTCCCATAGTGCGGATATACCGTGTGTGATATCACACATGCACATCCCACAGTGTGGACATGCCATTTGTGATATCACACCTACCCTCCCCACACTTTAGGAGGCTTCTTTTTCATAAAATATCCCTGTTGGAGTGCAGTGTTTGGAGAAGGGAAGGCTCTTTTTAGATGCCGGAGATTGCGGGACGGATCTGCCCTCATCCATTCCAACACACGACCGAATTTTGAGTCCATCATGTTTCATATTTCATCCATCGTCTTTTGTCTTTCATCTTTTGTCTATCGTCTTTTGTTATAGTCTATCGTCTCAGGCAGAGTTCTTACTTTCGGGCTGATGTCCGTCTTGCTGTGGATTCTTGCTTTTGGAAGCGCCCTTTTCGCCGGGTGGCTGGTCTTCCGCTCCGATACCCGAAAAGGATTGCCGCGACCGTGGCTCACCGCCGCTTTGCGCAGCCTCCTTTGGCTTCTCGTATGGCTTTTGCTGCTTTCGCCTACCCTGCCCTTGCGGCAGTCCGAAACACGCCAACAAACCGTAGTGATTTTGGAAGATGATTCCCGTTCTATCAGCGCCGCACTGGAAAGCGACACAGCGCTTTTCCGGAAAAAGATAGAAAGTCTGAGCAGCACTTTGGGAAAGGATGTACGCGTGCTGAACCTCGCCTTCGGCAGCCGCATCCGGCAAGACTCTCTCTTCCGCTACGCCGACCCTTTCACCAACATCTCCGAAGCGCTGGAAGCCGCCGTTTCGCGCTCCGGCAAACGCCAACCCGCCGCGATTATCCTTACCACCGACGGCCGCTACAACGCAGGCAGCAACCCCATTTATACGTCTTTGCCGGTTACCGCGCCGGTTCATATCCTTTCGGTTGGCGACACGGCGCTGGAAAAAGACCTGCGCATCGGTCGCATCTACGCGCCGCGCACCGTGGCCAAAGGCAGCACTTTTGAGGTGCGCGCCGATGTGTTGGCTACGGGTTTAGCCGGCCTTTCCACAACCGCTTCGCTTACCGGCGGCGGGGGCAATGGGGGCGCTTTCTCGTTTACCGTTTCTGGCGACCGCTTCGACCGCGCGGCGTCGTTCACGCTTTCAGCACCGCGGGCGGGCGTTTACAGCTACACCCTGAATCTGCCCGCAGCGGCCGGCGAGCGCAACATTCAAAACAACAGCCGGAAATTTTATGTAGAAGTGGTAGACCAGAAAAAGAAAGTGCTGTTGGCGGCTGCCGTTCCCCACCCCGACGTGAAAGCCCTGCGCGAGGCCTTGAGCACGGTAGAAAGCTACGACCTCACCGTTCAAACCGGCCCCACGGTGAATACCGCCGGATACGATGTGGCGATTCTCCACGGCCTGCCTACCGCCACCATTCCGGCAAGTAATATCCCAACCTGGTACATTCTCACACCAACGACTTCGGCGGCCGCTTTCAACGCCGCACAGCAGGTGGTTGCTATTGACGGCGCCACGGCTTCCCAGCGATTTTCCTATGCCTTGCCACCGGTGGCAGGTTTTTCGTTTTTCGTGCCCCCACCCGGCCTCGAAGCACTGGTAGATCGCCTGCCACCCCTGTCAATTTCCGGAAATAACGCCCGGATTGCGCCCGACGCGCAAAGCTTATTCCGGCAACGTGAGGCACCGGCTTTGCCCCTCTGGGCGCTTCGGGGCGGACGTCCTGCCGCAGCCGTTACGCTGGGCGAAGGCCTCTGGCGCTGGCGGCTCTCGGAGTACCGGCAACGCAAAGAACAGCGCATTGTGGACGAGTGCATCCGGCAGACAGTGGCCTTCCTGGCGGCGGGTATGGGCGACCGGAAATTCAGGCTGGATATGCCCAAATGGGAGTGGAACGACGGCGAAGGCGTGGTGCTGAACGGCTACCTCCTAAACGCCGGCAATCAAAGCGTGAACGATGCTGAGGTGACCATTACGATTACCGACAGCGCTGGCCGGGCGAGAAATTACAAAATGGACCGCGTCGGCAGCGGCTACCGGTTGAACATGGGTGCGATTTTACCAGGTAGCTACCGTTTTAGTGGAAAAGCAACGGCGGATGGAAAAACCTACAGCGATGGTGGTTCGTTCGTGGTAGCAGAAATGCCGTTGGAATTACTCCAAACCGGCGCCGATTATCCATTTCTGCAATCGCTCGCGGGACGTTTTAACGGCACGGTTCGCCCTTGGCAACAAGCCGACGATCTTCTGAAAATTCTGCAACAAAGCGACGCCCTCAAACCCCGGATTGAAACCTCCGAAACGCCCAAACCGCTCATTGACTGGAAGTGGATGTTCGTGCTGATTCTGGCAGTCGCAACGGCGGAGTGGCTGGTGCGGCGCTACAGTGAGTAATGTTTAAATGGCTTCAATGTGCAATGGCTCCATGCTTCCTGGATGGGAATCATCCACGGACTGCATGTCAGGAAGGTGGCGTGAGCCACCCAACGTTTGTAGCTAAAGAACCCCAAATTAAAAGGTCGCGTTAGCGACCCTCCGGTAGACACCCTGGGTAGTACAGTTTAGAATCCACAAGTCATAACAACACTACTTTTTCCGGAAAATCGGCGGCGTGGCGATAGACCAGGGTGCGGATGTAGTCGTTGTCGGGCAGCGGATCCAGGAGCTCGCGGAGTTGCTCGCAGGATTGCGCTTCCATCGTTTCCGGCACATAACCCATCGCACACAGGTTTCCTTTCTGAACCAAAATGCAGCTGCGCTCGCCCGTCTCCCTGCCGGCGTCTAAAAGGGCAAACGTAGGCAGTTGTCCCTGCAAGGCCTGCATCGCTTCTACGACCCGCGCGTTATAAAAAGTAGGCTCTTCGGCACAAAAGCCTTCGCAACCGGCAGCAGGCAATCCACCTGTGCAATCGGCTTCTGGAGCCAGTCCACATAAGCGTGGACAAAGCGAAAAATCTTCTGCCAGTGCGCGCAGTCGCCGGTACCCTTCATTGAGGGTGTTAAAGGAATAAAGCGTGGGCGCTACCATCCGGTGTTTTTCCACCGCAAGGCGGAGGTATCCATTTCGGTCTTCGTAGGAAAACAGCCCAAACCGGGGGTGATAGCCCCGCTGACTGCGGTTGTGCGACGGCCACAGCCGCCGGATTTCCACGCTTTCCAGGATGTGGGCCATCAGGTCGGTGGCTACCGGCGTGTAGGAAATGCGGTGGATCTCGCGCAGAAAATCGGCTTTTTGCCGCGAGGTTTTGTTGTTGGAAAAATGGCTGCGGACGCGCTTTTTCAGGTTGATGGCCTTGCCGACATATACCGGTTTTCCGGCAGCGTTGTAGAAATAATACACCCCCGGCGAAGGTGGCAGGCCGTCCAGCTCTTCCACTGGCACGTGGGGCGGTAAATACTGTTCGCGGTTACGCCCTTTAAGGAGCGCTTTCAATTCGTCCGCGTGGTCATTGGCAACCAGGTGCGCAAACAATCGGGCGGTGGCTTCAGCGTCGCCAAGCGCGCGGTGGCGGTCGTTGTGTTCGATGCCCAGCTCCGGACAAATAGACGCGAGACCATAGCGGCGCAGTCCGGGAATTACTTTCCGGGCGTAGCGGATGGTGCACAGCTTGCGGGCTTCAAAGCGGTGACCGGCGGCGTCCAGGCAATGTTTTACGAACGAGTAATCGAAATTGACGTTGTGGGCGACGAAGATTTTGCCGCGCAGCATTCCGGCAACGGTTTCGGCAATTTCGTCGAAAGCCGGGGCATGGGCCACCATCTTATCGGTAATGCCGGTGAGGCCCTGAATAAATCGCGGGATGGGATATCCGGGGTTGACGAGCGTGTGGTAGGTATCCAGCACCTGCACGCCGTCGTGGATGACAATGGCAATATCGGTGATGCCTGCGGCCGATGCATGGCTTCCCGTCGTTTCAATATCTACTATCGCATACAGCATCGCGGACGCAAAAATACAGTAACGCATGGGAGGGGCGAAAGGTTGTTTGGAGGAGCCGGAATGCAAGGGCAATTTTCCGGAAAATTCGCTCTTTTTAGTGCAGGCGCAGCCTGCGTTATAATGCGACGTAAGCACAGCTTACGCCGAACGGAGAAAAGTTGGTTGGTGGTAGAAAGGAAGCATGCATTTTCCGGAATGGCCTACACCTGTCGGGTTTTGGAAACCCGACGGGTGCAGGCCTCCGCATGAGGAATAGCGGCTTCTTCGGCAAGCGCAGGGTGACAAGCGCCCCACCAACTGCGTTGGGGGCACAGCGAAAGCCCAACCCGCCAAATGCGGACACGACCTAAAGAGACAAAAGATTTATAGTTAAAATAACGGTCGATTTTCCGGAAATGCCCTTATCCAGTTCTGTGGCTTCCCACTCCAAAAAAGCCCCATCCGTTCTTTTGAAACAGAACGGGTCTTTTTGAAAAGAATTGACAACGCTCTACACAGCCAGGGATTATGACGTGGCCGGTCTCGTGGGCCAGTTCAAATCTTTTATTGCCCACGACGGGCTGTTTGACCTGCGCAGCTGGTAGAACTTTGGTTTGCCGATTGGGACCTTGGCGGGCCGTATTGGGATAAGAAAAACGCCAAAACCTACAATCAGTTTTCGCCGAGCGATTTTGTGGGCAAATGGAACACGCCGATTTTGATTATTCAGGGCGGCGAGGATTTCCGGGTACCGATTGAACAAGGGCAGCAGGCGTTTCAGCCCGCGCAGCTGCGGGGCATTAAATCCAAACTGTTGTATTTCCCAGATGAAAACCACTGGGTGTTGAAGACCCAAAACTCCTTGGCCTGGCAACGCACGTTTTTTGATTGGTTGAAGGAGACGCTGCGGTAGAAGAATTGTGAGAATTTCCGGAAATATCTTATTGGGTTCTTAAACTACATTGAGGCTTTGTGCTAGACTATTTAATGCCGAAGACTTTACGGCCAGTAATGGAACTGGTTTTTAATAGTAAGATTTGGATTAGCAAAAGAATTGCTTAACTTTATTTTTTTCTTAACCCATCCAATGCATTCTTTATGAAAAGGCTTCTTTTGATTTTAGCAATGCTTATTGCCGCTAATGCAATGGCGCAGCCGCTTTATCGGTTTGATGGTCAGTATTATCCTTGGACCAGTGCCTCCCCTGCTTTTGGTGAGCAGTTTTCCGGAAAAAGCGTTGTTGAACTGGACGGTAGAATCTATACGGTTGGGCTCCACCGTACTAGTTTGAGCACAGGTGTAGGGGAAGTTTTTGTGGGTGTCCATGATGTGGTTTCCGGAAATCTGGGTGCCCTTTATGGCTTAGGCTTGAGGGCAAACGATGTCAAAATCATCAAAACACAGGATGATGGGTTGTTGATTGTAGCCTACACGGAATTAGTTATTCCTGTTCCAGCAAGCGATGAGATCACCGTGTTTAAGATTGACCAGAGCATGAATGTGCAGTGGTCTAAGTATTTCAGCTACCCTTCCCCAGTTCCGATATTAAACCCTGCTTACAAAAATGATTATCATTTTAAAGCAGTTGTAACTTCTAACCATGATCCGGCGAATGAAGAGTTTTATATCGCTACGGGTATAGCCAGCCAAGTTCCCACCACTCCCAATGATATTGACCTGGCCGTTTTTGCGCTTGATGCCGGAGGTGCCCCTCTTTGGAATTATTATTATCCGGGGGATGTTTATGATGGCCTTTGGGTGTGGATGATACCATCAGACATATTCTTTGCGGAACCAAATTCACCTTTAGAAAAAAAGATCGTTATAGCAGGCACGAAGCACCACGAACGGTCAAATATCCTACCCACCGATGCCGGGAGCCGCGCTTTTACTATTATGCTTAATAGCGACGGTACAAGTACATTGGGTAATAGTTGTACTGAGTACAGGGCGCAAGCAACGGTAACTCCTTATCCTGGATTGGGCTTCAGGCCAAACAGAGTTATTAACCCACAGATAATAGGCACCGATTATGGTTATACACTGGCTTTCACAGAGAAGAACACAGGCTTTTTCACGCCTCTGCTTCCAAGTGGGAGCAAAAACAGAGACGGAATCAGCATCATAAACTTATATGATGATGGTGGATTATTAAAGTCGCTAGGAAAGCCTTTGTTTTTTTGCGGTAATACTTACAACCACTTATGGTCACTTTCCCTTTCAGAGAAAGGCCGGAGCAACCTTGTGATGAATTATTATGATTCGGACGATTCCATCAAAGGGTATCAGGCTTTAAGTCAGGTGGACATTTCCGGGCCTATGCCAATGGTCCTGAATAGTGTCGGGGGCATTAAAAGAGTGTTTGACGAAACCAACAAGCATCAATTTGACCCGGCCAGTGGGTACTACCTGACCATACATGGGCAGCCGGAAGACTACATTCCGCTTACTTACCCTTATGGACTGAACGTTGTAAATCCAAATTTTAACCACGGTTGTGATCAGCGCATAGGCCTGGTTTATAACACTGATGGAAAGAAGGTATACATGGACGGCCCTCAAGGTTTTGAAGCTATTAATTATGGGTCATGGGTAGACAATGTGCCTGTGCTTAATCCCAAACTTTACGGTTTTGGGGTTTGCCCGCTCCGACCTGCTCACCGTAATACGCTGAAGACTACCCCTCTGCAAAGCGATGTCGCTCAAACGGATGTGCCTGCTTACAGCGCTTCCGAAAACAGCATTCTTATTCCGAATGAAGAATACGTTCGTTTGCAGCTTATAGACCTGTCCGGCAGGTTGATTTATTCAGAGGCAACAGAGCGCCGAAGCATTTTGTTACCTGCTTTGCAGCCGGGACTTTATATCGTCCGGTTTTACAAAAAAGACGGCTCCTCGGTTTCTATCAAGCTCATCAAGTAGCGTTTAAACCTCAACCCTATGTCTATTCTTTTCAGGCTGCTTCGGAGAAGGGCCGGTTGGAGCGTGCTTTTTTGGATATTCGCGTTCGCCCCGGCTCCCTCCCGAGCGCAGCCAACATTTAACAACAGTCTCATTGAACACGCAGAGCTTATGTACCGTTGGTTGGGTGGCACTCAATACGAGGTTATCCTAAAAGCCTTTCAAGGGCACTTTAGCCCTTCTTCTACGCCCTTAACCAGAAAAGCCTGTTACACCAACCTATGTACCGGAAACAGCGTTTCCTTTCAACTGGACTATATAAACGGCCAATTACCGCTGTATGCCGGTGGCACCGATACCAACAACGCCGTGGTAAAACAAGAAGGCTGTTCTCCCTTCCTCCCTAACGCAAGACCGACCTATGAAGTCTGGTATCGCGCCTATGTAACTCTGCCCGCTGGTTGCAACGACTGGCGCTTTAGCACGGTTTATGAAAAAAGAAATCCGCCACAATGGCCTCAGACAGGGGTATACAAAACAAATATTGCATACGGCTATGATTATTCCTGTATAGAAGCTTATGTGTTCCAAAAAGGGACGTCTGCTGCGCCGGTAGGAAATTCGTCTGTATTCTTAACCGTAAAACCGGGTATAGGAGAAGGTAGCCAGACATTACCATGGGCGGCAGGCATGCCGCATTACGCTATGGCCCTGGGCGCCATAGACCCCGAGAACGACTCCCTGGTGTTTGAGATTGCACAACCGCGTACTCCCCTGCCCAATGATTCCTGCAAGGCACAGGACGCTCCTTTTAGCGACCCCTCTTATTTTAATTTGCAAACCCGGCCTTACAACATTGGCGACAGTCCCATAATTTCCACGCGTTTTACCAACACTTATACCGGTAGCCCTTACTTTTCCTTTGACCCAACCACAGGCGCGATTGAAAGCACCGTTTACACGAAGGCCGGGAGAAATGATTATCTTAATATTGTTATTAAAGAATACCGCAACGGCGTTTTAGTCGGGATGACCAGACGGGAAAGAAGTCTTCACAATCTTTATACCGAGATATTTTTATCTCCGACGATCCAAATCAAACCGCAAACCGTTAGTGGCGCCACTTACCACCAGAACGGGCGAGTAATCGGCTGCGCCGGTAAGCCGCTTTCTTTTGCCGTGGATGCCACCAGCCCCGCAGGCTACCCGTTGAACCTGACTTTAAGCGACAACAGCTTTTTCGCCACGCCGGGGGCTGCTTTCAATTACAGCTTTCAAAACATAGACTCAGTTCGCGGTTCTTTCTCTTGGACGCCCGGCCCGACGGACACGGGTTTACGCCAACTCGTCCTCATGGTCGCCGATAGCTGCCGGCCCCGAAATGCGTTTCCAAATTATGAGCCGACTACACGCCATTTTTTCTCTTACGCCTTGCCGCTTTACATCGCGCCCGCTACCTTCATCCTGAAGGATACCACTATCTGCGCAGGCGATTCGGTAAAGCTTAAGGCGGTGGGCGGCGACGCTTTCACCTGGAGCGTGTTGCCGGGCGGCGCGCCCCTTTCTTCGCTTTCCTGCGTTTCTTGTAAAGAGCCGGTTGCCAGGCCCTTGGTTACTACTTCCTATGTTGTTTCGGCTAACAATCCGTCCGGTTGTAAATCGGTTGATACCGTTACGATTCGGGTGGTGCCTGCACCAGCTTTTACACCGTTGGCAGATTTTACTTTATGTGGGGGCACTTCAGAAACCTTGAATTTACAACTGCAAGCGCCACCCGCCGGTATAACGCAAAATGTGCAATGGAGCCCGGCAGCCGGTCTTTCCAACCCGGCAAGCGCAGCGCCCCTGGCGCGTCCGGATTCAGCCGTTCGTTATGTAGTAACGCTGACCCATCAGGATAATGCCGGAAGCGTGTGTGTGCGCCGGGATACGGTAAACATAGACGTTATCGGCGGCGTAGAGATGCGCACCCCCGATACGGCCGTTTGCCTGGGTAACAGTGTTGCCGTTGAGGCTATCGCCGACCCACGCCGCTCTTGGCGCTGGACGCCCGCCACCGCGCTTTCCAACGACACGGTCGTTGACCCTGTTATTACCTCAACCGTGCCCGGAACGGTAACTTATACCCTTCGCGGCACTTTCCCCGGTTGCCCCGATACAGTGATTACGCGTCGCATCAGCGCCGAACCCAACCCGGTTCTGAGTCTCTATCAAAAAGACACGATGCTTTGTGCCGGCGACACTCTGCGGCTCCTGTCAGACGTTATGCCAACCTGGAACGATTACCGCTATCAATGGAGCGCAGCCGGTAACAACCATTTTTCCGCATCAACAGTGCCCAACCCGTTGCTAACGGCAGGAAATACCAGCGGCCATGTAAGACTGACCGTTTCCACACCGCTTGCAGGCTGTAGTGCAAAGGATTCTTTTTACTTGTCCACAAGCGCGATAGATGCCATCACCGTAGCCCCTGCCGACACGACCATTTGCCCTGGCGGCTTAGTACCGCTTCGGGCCTCGGGGGTCGGCATCACCGCTGTGCGCTGGCTACCCGCCGCCACCCTCACCGATACGGCGGGGATGGTGGCCCGGGCGCGGCCGCAGCAATCGACCCGCTATGGTGTGGTGGGCTTCAACCGCTATGGCTGTCGCGACAGCGCCTGGGCATCGGTTGCTGTTCAGAACGTTTCCATTGATCTGCCCGATACCATTTTTGT
>JAEWBT010000151.1 GCA_023391015.1 Bacteroidota bacterium | reverse complement strand
GTACGCGGCCACGCAGTGTACTTTCCGTAAACACCACGTAGCGCGACATCAAAAAACCATACGGGAACGAAATGCAGAACGCAATCACAAACGCGCCGATGTGAGGCGTAATCGTGTAGCCCAGAAGGTGCGTATCCTGCTTGTCGAGGATAAAATTGTAGGCGATGAAATACACCACCAGGTTCATGGCCGCGTTAGAGCCGCCACTGGCTAGATACCGGAACGTCTGCTTATCAATCCACCCCGAAAAAGGCCGGTGAAAAAAATCAATCACCGATAAAATCGTCCGGCGAACGGCATACAGAAAAGTCATCCGGCGTTTTGTAGGAAAAGGGAAACGGGCGCAAAAATAAGAAACCCCGCCCGTACAGGCAGGGTTTCAATACAATTTAGTTGCTATAAGCAGTGATAGTCAACAGGCTTAACGGGGGGTTGATAAGGGGGTATCATTTCCGGGAAAAAAGCAATGATTTCCGGAAAAATGAGTTCTTGCCTTAATCCTCTAGCGGCGCGTCGCCGTTCAGCGCCGGGTCTACCAGGATGCGACCGCAATGCTCGCACACAATGATTTTCTTGTGTTGGCGGATTTCGCTTTGGCGCTGCGGCGGAATCACATTGTAGCAGCCGCCGCAGGAGTCGCGCACGATGGGCACTACGGCCAGGCCGTTGCGGTAAGAGTGGCGGATGCGCTCGTAGGCCGTCAGCAGCCGGTTATCTACCTGCTCTTTCGCTTTCTCGCTTTCGGCAGAAAGTACTTGCTCTTCGCGCTCGGTTTCGGCGATGATTTTTTCCAGCTCGCCTTTTTTGGCTTCCAGCGCCTCGCTCAGGTTCTGAATTTTGGTTTCCGTACGGGTACGCACATCGGTGCGGCCAGCCAGCTCGATTTCGGCATCGCGGATGTGCTTATCAGCCAGTTGTACTTCCAGTTCCTGGTATTCTACTTCTTTGGTGATGGCCTCAAACTCGCGGTTGTTTTTCACATTATCCTGCTGCTTTTCCAGCTTTTTCATCTGGGCCTGCGCGTCTTTCTTGATGTCCGACTTTTGCTGGATAAAGGAAGAAATGCTGTCAATCTCCGCGTTGACGTTGTTCAGACGCGTTTTCAGACCTTCGATTTCATCTTCGAGGTCTTTTACCTCCATCGGCAGCTCGCCTTTGAGGGTTTTAATTTCATCTACTTTTGAATCTATTTTTTGAAGCGCGAGCACCGCTGCCAGCTTTTCTTCAACGGAAAAATCCTTAGCAATAGCCATATAAAATCAGGGATAATAACGAACGGGATTGGTGATGCTTCCCGCCGAATGGACGGCAAAATTAGGTAATTTCTCCTTTAGATACGAAACCAACAACTCGGTAGTATATTGCTCGCTTTCCCAGTGGCCCACGTCGGCAATCAGAATGCGGCCTTCACCGTCGAAAAACTCGTGGTATTTAAAGTCAGCGGTTACGTAAGCGTCGGCTCCGGCGCGTAGCGCTGCGCTCAAAAAACCCGCTCCCGACCCACCGCAAACCGCCACTTTCCGGATTTCCTTTTTCGTCGGTTCGGTGTAGCGAATGCAGCCGGTGTGCAGCGCATGTTTAATCCGTTGCAGGAAAACGGGAACAGCCTCCGCCCCGGGCAAATCGCCAATCATCCCAATGCCCTGATGCGGGTTTTCATTGGCCAGGTGCAGCAGGTCGTAGGCCACTTCTTCATAAGGATGCGCCGCAAACATCGCTTCTAAAACGGGGCGCTCGCGGTGTTTGGGTACTAAAACCTGTACTTTGATTTCGGCTACTTCTTCGCGCCCGCCACCGGCCTTGCCTATCGTTGGGTCGGCATTTTCGGAAGGCCGGAAGGTGCCTTTTCCGGAAACCTGATAGCTGCATTCGGAATATTCGCCTACCTGCCCGGCACCGGCGTTAAAAAGGGCTTCCAGCAGTTGAGGGGCATCTTTCTGGGGCACATAGACCTGCAATTTCCGGAGTGTATCTTTTTGAGGAATGAGAATGCGTGTGTTTTCCAATCCCAGCTTTTGAGCCAACATGCGGTTCACGCCGTGGGCCATATTATCCAGGTTGGTGTGGATGGCGTAAAGAGCGATGTTTTTCTGAATGGCCTTCCACACGATGCGCTCAATGGCCGTGCCGTCGGAGATGCGTTTGAGGCCTTTAAAAAGCAGCGGGTGGTGGGTAACAATCAGGTTGCAATTCCGGCTTTCGGCTTCCTCTAATAAGGCTTCTGTAACGTCCAGCGCCACCAGAATTCCGGAAATTTCCGTCCCCGGTAGGCCTACCTGCAGGCCGCTGTTGTCGTAGCCTTCCTGATAAACGGGCGGCGCGAGGGTTTCTAAATGATTGATGATTTTGGCCAGTTGCATAGGCAGAGGGGTGTTTTAATGAGTCATGAATTTTTCTACTCCGCAAACACAAACTTGCCTTTCGTGGTCAGTGTGCCGTCTTTGCTGGTTACAAACACCAGATAAACACCCGTTTGGGGTCGCTTGCCGGTATAATCCATCCCGTTCCAGGTGGCCTGCCCGCCGTTGGCAATCGTGCGGTACACCAGCTGTCCGGAAATATCGGTTATGCGCACATCGGCGTTGGCCGGCAGGTTGGCAAAGGCAATGGGGCCGCGGTAAGTGCTGCGCACCGGGTTGGGAAAAATGTGAATGGCCTGCTCTGATTCGGTGCCGCCCTCGGTGGCCGTTCCGCGATAGCTCACCAATCCATTCGACGTTCCGATATACACGTCGCCGGTTATATCATCTATCGTGATGCGCTGAATCACATTGGTAGGCAGCGGCGAATTCGCCATCGTGAACCGCTCTACCACCTGTTGCGCGTCGGCGGTAATGAGCCACACCCCGTTGTTGGTGCCCACCCATTTGCGGTTTGCCCCATCCACGGCAATGGTATTGACCTGCTCGCCGTCGAAAAGCTTTCCGGCAAACTGATCCAGCTTCAGGATGGGCTGGGTGGCTTCGCATTTTCCACCAATGACGCTGCCAGGGCAGTTCACCACCGCCATGCCATTGACCGTTCCAATCCAGATGCTGCCTTCGCGGTCTTTCGCCAGGCTCAGTACGCCATCGGCAGGCAAGCCGCCACTTCCTTTGCCAGAACCGAGATGCGCGCTTTTATCGTCTGCCGGATTTTCGGGTGTTCCGGCCATGTCATACACAAAAACACCCCCACCCTGCGGCTGAAACCACCACAGCTGCCCGAAGTCATCCTGAAGCAATCCGGCTGCCGTATGCGACAACCCGCCCAGAAAGGAAGAGCCGTTTGCCGCCAGATGGGTCCAGACCCCGCTTTTGGAAAGAACGGAAAGCTCGTGCGTTTTGGCTTTATACTGTCCTACAATCACGTTTCCATCGCGGTCTTTGGTCATGCTCATCACGCCAAAAAGGTAGTTGCCGGGGTCGTCAAAATAAGGTTCCAACGCCACCTGCGTCAGATTTTCTACGCTGCTGTCTTTTTTCAGCCAATACAACCCGCGACTCATAGAGCCATAATACGTTCCCCCGTCGGTTTCCACAAAATCAATCAAATCTTTGGCATCGTCCGGGAAAGGCTTGTGCGTGGTCCAGCGGTCAGTAGTGCCATCGTAATTGGATAGATAACCGGCGCGGCCTACCGGCTGAAACAAGATGTTGTAAGCCCCATGCAACACCCGCACCTGCCGGTCGCGGGCCGTGATTTTAAACGTATAAGGATAATAAGGGCCAGACGCTGCCACCGGCACCGGCGCGGCACCATTGCTGCTTTTCAGCAAGCCCTGCCAGGTGTCGGCGGTATAAAAAGAGCCGTCGGAGGCCTGCACCGTTAAGATCGGCAGCCCAACGCGAAAAGAATCGGTCAGATTTCCGGAATTATTGAGCACTTTGACCCAACCAACGATGAAACCATTCTCGCGGATAACCTGCGTGAGAACAAGCCCGCTATTGGTCGTAGAATCGATATGCACCACAAACGGCGAACGGAAAACCGTGTCGGGCGCTGCGCTTCCATTGTAGCGCACCACGCCGCTGTCGGTGCTCATCCACAAGGCATTTCCGGAAATCGCCAGGCTTTTCACCGTGCCAGAGGTCAGCAGTTGCCAGGAAGCAAAATCCTGAAGATTCGCCCCTGTCATAGGTGCCCGATACAGCCCCTTGGGCGTGGCAGCATACAGGTCGCTGCCTTTGATGCGCAGGCTGTTGATGGGCAACACACCGCCGTCGGCGTTGAAAACATAATTTTCCTTTACCTCCTGCTTTTTTAAATCCAGCACAATCGCCCCAATACTCGTGCTGATATAGGCCATCCCATTAGTGCAATACACGTCCTGCACCGTTTTAGCGCCGGTAGCAGGGCGCAGCCGCAGCGAGGGAATGTTGTAGAAAGACCCGTTTTGATACAGATCAATATTGCCGTTTCGATAGGTGATCACCGTGGTGCCGGTCGTCTCGTCGTAGCCAATTTTATCGGTTCCGGCGTCGGTCATGCCGTCCACTTTAGAGTGGGTGATAATCTCCCCGGTAGAGGGTTTGTACGAAAAAAATCCCTGGTCAGAGGCGGCATACAACACATCGCCATCCGTGGCCAGGCCGGTCAGCACGTTGTAGGGATAATGCGATTGCCACTGACCAACCGCGCCTTTCTGGGCAACCGCAAGAAAAGGCAACAACAACAACGAGGTAAGAAAAGACGAAAAACGCATGGCAGAATTAAGGTACGAAGCTACACTGAAACGGCGCGGCGGGGGCCTGTATTGTAGCGGGTAGCCGCCCGGCCGGGCTTATGGCTTCGCAAACATTGCATTTCCGCCCCAATGCCTGCCCGTTCCGGTAGGGCAGCGTCCGGCTCGGTTGCATCCTTTGCGGTTGGAGGACCAGCGTGCTTGCCTTCCCCATTGAGGCCCCACTGCCCCCCTTACCTATAAACGCATTGCAAAAAACGCGTGTACAATCTTTTAAAAGGCCAATATAGCAACTAAAACTGATATACTAGTGCCTAAATGCGGTGATGTAGTAACAAAATAGAGTATAGCAGTGCTTTCCACACCAAAAGCAACTGTCAGACCTTATCAATATTTCCGGGAACCGTAGCCGGCATCTCAATAAAAACAGGCTACAAGTGCTTTTTAAGTGTGATTTTTGCGCCACATTTCCGGAAAACAGTACACTCTTTTCCAGAAGAAAAGTGTTTTCTCTGCCGACTACCTTTTGTTTATTTTTTTCTATGCCGCTCCATCACCCGCCATCCGGGCGCTTTCTTTCCCTGACGTTGTTGCTTTTGCTGGCAAGCCTCGCCACGCTGGCACAAAACTTCACCGTTTCCGGAATTATCCGCGACGGTGCTACCGGCGAAACCATCGTAGGTGCCAACGTGGAAGTAGCCGAAAAGAAAGGCAGCGGAACGGCCAGCAACGAATATGGCTTTTATTCCCTGACGCTGCCCGCCGGAAATTATAACCTGATTTTTTCCTACAGCGGCTACAAAACAGAAGTCAAACCCATCGCCCTGAAAGGCGCTTTAAAACAAGATATCAGCCTCAGCGAGCGCAACACCGAGCTACAGGAAGTGGTGGTGCGCGGCGAAGCGCGCAACGCCAACGTAACCAGCGCCCAAACCGGCGTTACGAAGCTGGACATTGCGGCCATCAAAGACATTCCGGTCTTGTTCGGAGAGCGAGATGTGATAAAAGTCCTGCAGCTTCTGCCGGGCGTGAAAAGCGCGGGCGAAGGCGGCAGCGGCTTTTTTGTACGCGGCGGTGGCCCCGATCAAAATCTGATTCTTCTGGACGAAGCGCCGGTGTACAATCCGTCGCACCTGCTGGGCTTTTTCTCCACCTTCACGTCGGAGGCCATTAAAAACGTAACGCTCTACAAAGGCAATCCGCCCGCGCAGTATGGCGGTCGGCTGTCGTCGGTGCTGGATGTAACGATGAAAGACGGCGACAACCAGCGCTTTGGGGTGGAAGGCGGCATTGGGCTGATTTCCTCGCGGCTGGCCATCGAAGGGCCGATTGTGAAAGACAAAGGCTCGTTTCTGCTCACCGGTCGCCGCACCTACGCCGATATTTTTCTGGGTCTTTCCAAAGATTCCTCGATTAACGGTGCGCGCTTGTATTTCTATGATTTCAACGCCAAGGCCAACTACCGGATTGGGCCTAAAGACCGCGTGTTTCTGTCCGGCTATTTTGGCCGCGATGTGCTGGCGCTGGGTGGCGGTCTTTTCGGCATCGACTGGGGCAATGCTACCGGCACGCTGCGCTGGAACCATGAGTTTAGCCCCAAGCTTTTTTCCAACACTTCTTTTATCTACTCCAATTTCAACTATGGCTTCCGGCTGAGCAGCGGCAGCAACAATTTTGAGATTTTGAGCCGGTTGGAGGATTTCAACGTCAAGCAGGAATTTCAGTATTTCCCTAATAACCGCAACAGCCTGCGCTTTGGCGTCAATGCGATTCACCACAGTATTTTGCCCAATGAGGTAAAGGCCGGAAGTTCTCCCGGCGTCAACAACATTGTGATTCCCAAACGCTTTGGCTGGGAAACGGCGGTGTGGGCGCAAAACGACTGGAAAGCCGCCGAGTGGCTGAACGTGAATTATGGTTTGCGTGGCGGTCTTTTCCTGGTGATGGGCGGCCCCGGCTATTTTGATTTTAACCCCGACGGAACGGTTGCCGATACCCTTCAAACCAAGCGAGGCGAGGTCATCAAATCTTACCCGACGCTGGAGCCACGGATTTCGGCGTCGTTTGTCCTCAGCCCGGATAAGTCCATCAAAGCATCGTATGCGCGCAACGTGCAGCACATCCGGCAGCTTACCACTGCTGCTTCTAACACGCCTACCGACCGCTATGTGATGAGTTCTAACGTGCTCACGCCTGCCTTATCGGATCAGGTGGCCCTGGGCTACTACCAGAATTTCCGGGACAACGCTTTTGAAGCCTCGGCAGAAGCTTATTATAAAACCGTTCAGAAAGAAGTGGATTACCGCGACGGCGCCAGCCTCAATGGCCGGCAGGATATAGAAGGCGAGCTGCTCTATGGCAGTGGCCGGGCTTATGGTTTAGAGCTTCTTTTCCGGAAAAAAACCGGAAAATTCACCGGCTGGGTGGGCTACACCATCAGCCGCTCGGAGCGGCAGGTGGATGGCATCAACCAAAACAAGTGGTATCCCACGCGGCAAGACCGGCTGCATGATATCTCGGTGGTGGGATTGTATCAACTCAACAAACGCTGGAATCTCTCGGCCAACTTTGTGTACTGGACCGGCAACGCCGTTACCTTTCCTTCCGGAAAATATACGGATCAGGACGGCAAAGTATTGTTTTACTACAATGGCCGCAACCAGGACCGGCTGCCGGCGTATCACCGCTTAGATATTGGCGCGACGCTTCAGGGCAAGCCCCGTAAGCGCTGGCAAAGCGAATGGGCGTTTTCGGTTTATAACGTCTATGGCCGTGAAAACGCGTTTTCCATTTCTTTTGAAGAAGACCCCAATGATCCGTCGCGTACGCAGGCCGTGCAAACCGCCCTGTTCCGCTGGGTACCTTCTGTTTCCTACAACTTTAAATTTAAGTAAACCATGCGCTCTTTTTTGTGGTGGATTTCCGGCCTTGGCCTGCTGATAGCGGCGGCTTCCTGCCAAAAGGTGATTGACCTGAAAGTGGGCGACAGCACGCCCCGCATTTTTATTGAAGGAAGGGTTACCGACAGCCTGCAACCATGGACCGTCCACGTCAGCCGCACCCTGTCCTACACTGCCTCTAATAACGTAGATGCGGTACGCAGCGCCCGGGTTTCCATTCAGGACCTGACCGCCGGAACAACGGATTCGCTTTTTGAAACGGCACCCGGTATCTACACAACGCCCGGCGCGAAAAGCGGTATTTCGGGCCACACCTACGCACTGCGCGTAGAAACGGGCGAAGAGACTTTTACCGCCGCCTCTACCCTGCCCGGCCGGGTTCCCATTGACAGCGTTCGGGTGGAGGTTTCCGGCGCTTTTGGCCGAAAGGCAGCGCAGATTTTTGTGGAATTTACCGACCCGCCGGGCATCCCGAATTATTACCGGTTTGCGCTTTTTGCAAATGGCAAAAGGCAGAGTTTCGATACCCGCGATGACCGCTACACCGACGGGCGCATCAATGGTCGCCCCAGCATTCTGGCATATGACGATGATAAAAACATTGGCTCCGGAACGCTCGTAACCATTGAGATGGAAGGGATAGATGCAGCGGTCTATAAGTATTTTTCAACCATCCGCAACGCCGATGGCAACAGTGCTGCCCCGGCCAATCCGGTCAGCAATATTCAGGGCGGGGCGCTGGGCTACTTCAGCGCAACATCGGTACAGGAAGCAAGGATCGTATTGCCTTAATTCTGAAAATCTGATTATGAAACGGCTCTTGTTTTTCCTTTTGCTGGGAACGCTCCCCACCTTTGCGCAAAAAAAAGCACCCTTGCCGGAAGCCGCTTATATGCAGGCGCTGGCCGCCGCCCTGGAGATGCAGCAGCCGGCCCAATACGCCGCGCTGATGCCGCCGCAGGAAGTGCTGGACAGCCTCCAACCCGTTTTACCTAAGTTGTTGAAGCCCTTGCGGCTGGATGAAACAGAAATCGCGTCCAGCGGCTACCAGAAAGCCTTGGTACAGCACGCCGACCGCTTGTTTCAAACCGTAAAAGAAGAAAGCGATGCGATGGGCCTGCGCTGGGCCACCATGCGCCTCGCACGCTACGAGCTGGTTCGGCAAGGCCGGACACGCGACAGCCTCCTGGAAGCCTTTGTGCCCGACCGGTTTCGCGGCTACGTATTTTTCCTCGACCCGATGCGGCAAAAAACGTTTTGTGTGCTGGTCAGCGGGCTTTTTGTGCATAAAGGTTCCCTGTATGGCGGCGCACTGGCTTCGGTCTATCCCGCCGAAACCATTGCTGCCTATGAAGCGCATGTCGAAGCAGCGCGCAAAGCAGCCCGGAAAGGCGAGAAATATGTAGCGATGGAAAAGCCGGAAACCGACGAAGAGGAAGACGAAAATTCCGGAAATGCAACTCCTAAAAAGGCTGACAGAGGTCCTAAAGGTATTGTAGGTGAACGGCTGTATTACACCGGCTACTTTGACGGCGAGATTCCGGTAAAACTGTTTATCCGGGGCTACAAAGGCGACTGTCCGGAAGGAGTTTGCCGGTGGGCGGCCATCATGCTGGTGGGAGATGAAGATGAATGGGTGGGCCTTTCGATGACCAAGAAAGAGGGTGTTTGGGCTTTCACGGAACTGCCCAACAAAGCTGCTATGGAGCTCAAACCCGACAAGGTGGGACTGGTAGGCACCTGGAACGCCACCGACGATAATACCGGCTATGAAGTGGAGTTGGATGAAATGGAAATCCCAAAGAAAAAGCTGGCGGCGATGGAAGGGATGATGGATGATTTTGGGTTGTGAGGGCGCTTCTATGAAAAAGCCCCAGCAAACCTGCCGGAACAGACACAGCACACGAACGGGCTTTATTTTGCTCTTAAAAGCACTTCCAATTTCCCATGCAGTTTTTGTTGCCCATCACCATTCCGGAGCCGCCCGTTCGCATTCGTCTGCAAGACAAGATTCTCTTGCTGGGCTCTTGTTTTACGGAGCACATCAGCAACCGGCTGGCGCAAACCGGCTTCCGGATCGCGGCCAATCCGCAGGGTATCCTGTTTAATCCTATCAGCACAGCGCAGGCGCTGGAAAACGTGCTGAATTTCCGGAAATGGACGAGTGATGATCTCTTCCAACTAAACGGTCTTTGGAACAGCTGGCAGCACCACAGCCGGTTTTCACACATCGACGCGCAGGCGGCTTTGGTAGAAATGAACCGCGCGGCCACCGAAGCTGCAACGCTTTTAGAAGATGCGAAATGGATTATCGTTACGCTCGGTACTTCGTTTCAGTATGTGCTGAAAGAAAGTGGCCAACCGGTTGCCAACAACCATCGCGCACCGGGACAAATCTTTGAGAAAAAACTGCTTTCCACCGAAGAAGTGGTTTCCGCTTGGAGCGATTTATTGAAGGGCCTCTTTGCCGAACGTCCGGAAGTAAAAGTGATTTTCACCGTTTCGCCCGTGCGCCACGCCCGCGACGGGGCTATTGCCAACAACCGTTCCAAAGGCCGTTTGCTGGATGCGGTACACACGCTCTGCGAACTTTTTCCCCAAAAGTGCTACTATTTTCCAGCCTACGAGTTGGTGGTAGATGTCCTTCGCGATTACCGGTTCTACGATATTGACCTTATCCATCCCAACCACGCCGCCACGAGCTATGTGTGGGAGCAATTTGTGGCCCATTGGATTGCACCGGAAGACGGCTCCCTGATGGAAGATATCGCCCTCCTGACCCGCGCCCGGAGCCACCGCCCGCGCTTTCCTGAAACCGAAGCCCACGGAGCTTTTCTGGCACAGATGCGGGAAAAAGCAAGAGCCCTGCAAGCGCAGCATTCCTGGCTGGAACTGGGCAGTTTGTTGGCGTATTTTGAAAATGGGACTTAAGAAGAAAGCTGCCCGGCAAGAGTGCCAGACAGCTTTTTTCCCTTAACCAATAACACTACGAAATCGCGGCGGAGTGTTATTTTCTTTCGCCCTGAAGGGCCAGTTCAATCTGCATAGTGGGCAGGATGTATTTGTCGTCGGGCAAAGCCGGATCAGCGGCGTAATTCATGCCCCAGCGCGTGCGGTCCACGACTACTTTTGCCGCCACCTGCATCCGCTTGTCTGTCAGGGTGATGCGCGCCGGAAAAACCACTTCCAGCGGCTTGCCCAGCATGGTGAGGTTGCCATAAACGGTATAGTTCGCGCCGGCGATTGCGGTGGTGTCTTTTCCGGAATATTTTTCCGTGCGCTTGATCTCGTAGGTGAGGTTCGGGTGCAGCGCCATGTTGAAGAAATCCGGGCTTTGCAGGTGGTGAATCAACAGGTGTTTCAGGCTATCCAGAGGCAGGTTAAAATTTACCAGGCTGGACAGCGGCATCTGAAATGTACCGCCGGTTACCATACCATTCTCTACGCGGATGTCTTTGCCTTCCACGCGAAGACTGCCTTCGTTAAAATAGCCGGTGCGCTGAAAGCCTTTCCAGCGGGCGGTAGAAGAATCGGCTACCAGTTGGTAGGTTTGAGGCGCGGTTGAGGACTCGTCTTTTTTGCAGGCCGTAGCCAACAGCAGCACGGAGAGTGCTACTGCAATCGGGGTGTTTTTCATTGGTTTTTTAGAAAAAGAAAAAGAAGTTTTATTAGTGGGGTATGCGCAGGACATACCGGTTAGCGGCTTGTTGTGGGGCGGTTAGTCTGCTATTTCCAGGCTCTCTATCCAGTGTCTTGCCTGGGTTGGGTCCGGGAAAAAATGTTCCCTGTCGCTGCTGAATCTGGTTTCATACAGGTCCATTTTGGTTTTATCCTGATGTGCATGTGCCGCGCCAACGCATTTAATTCCTCTTGTGTTTTTGTACGTCATCACTTTGGCTTCATCTTCAAACAAGTCCACATAACCCACTTTCCAACCGTAGTCAGCAAGTGTCAACGGAATAACAGTCCTGAATCTTTTATGTGCTTCAATATTTTCGGGTTTAAAACCATACATATTGACAAAGATTTTGAACGTTGTGTCATCCCCGATTTGGTTTAAGGTCTCTTTGAAAGATTTTTCCCACCTTTCAACATCGTCTTTCTGGATGTCTCCGCTTATATGCGTTACAAGCAACCTTTTTTCAGGATACCAGTTTGTAGCGGTCATTTTTGTTGTCTCCATTTGGGTCCGTTTTGTTTTGTTTGTCGAGTGCGCGTTTTCGATGCTGTACTGTCGTCATGGCCGCATGGCATACCGCTGCACGGGGTGCGCAATCGGCTTCAGGCTGCGGAGGTAATCGTATATCGCGCCGAGGTCTTCGGGCGTCATGCCGGCATACATCGTCCAGGGCATCGGCGTGTTGAAATCCTGTGGCCCAACAGCAGCGTGTTTATAAGTGCTGTCGGCGTAATTCCGGAAACGGCGCACAAAAGTCTCTTTGCTCCAGCTGCCAATTCCGGTTGCGGCGTCAAACGTGATGTTGGGGGAGCGGAGCGTACCGGCGGACTGCTCAAACGCCATTCCGCCGCCAAACTCGGTTCCGGGAATCACTTTACCTTTCTCAGTCTGACTGTGGCAGTCCACACAACCGGCCACATTCACCAGGTATGCGCCGTAGGCAATTGCATCGTGCTTTGCGGGTCGTGTTACAAAAGCGGCTTTTTGCGGCATCGTGTTGATGAGCAGGCTCACGGGAAAGGCCGGCTCAGACGGCGGCGGCGTGTTTTCCACCGACGGCAAAGTGCGGATATAGGCGATCATATCTTTTACATCTTCCGCATCCATGCGCCCAAAACGGTGATAGGCCATGACCGGAAAAAGGGCCTTGCCTTCCTTATTTACGCCAGTAGTGACGGCCCGGAAAATCTCGCCGTCGGTCCAGTCGGCCAGATGGTAAGGGGTGATATTGGGTGCATAGAAATTTCCAGGAAATCCCATCTCTGCGGTAAATGCTTCGCCGCCGCCGCCTTGTCCTGCCGCCGCCATCGGACCGGAAAAAAGACTCCAATCGCGCTTGCTGTGGCAATCCATACAAACCGCAACGTGATGCGCCAGATATTTTCCGTGGGCAATGCGCTCTGGCGTTTTTTGAACCGTCAACGTAGGCGCTTCACCCGTATCGGGCAACGCCGTTTTGAGGTACATCCCGCCAATGGCAAGCAACAGGAGAATCGCGCCGAGAACAATGCCGGTAATTTTAAGGGCTTTCATTGGGTTTTTGATATTAAAAGGGTTCCCTAAAGCTACTCAACAGACAATTTCAAATTCACCGGCGCAAGACCGCCCGTGTAAACCGTAATGACCACCATGCCGCGCGGCAGGTCTTCTAATGCAATTGTTTGTGCGTGCGGTGCCGGACGGGAGATTTCGCGCAGTACCCGTCCGGAAAGATCGCGCACCACAAGGCGGGTCATCGCTTCGCCGTCGCTCGCAACCGTGCAGATTTTAGTTGCCGGATTGGGATACACCCGAATGGCCGAAGGCGCCGCTACCGTTTCCACTGCCGCAGGAATGTTGTTGATGTTTTTGATCCGCGCCACAAAGGCATTGCTGTTATTGCCAGGCAGCAGCTGCTGACCGGTTACATAGGCATCGCCAAGGTTGTTGATAAATATGTTCCGGGGAATCAGCCATTCGCCACTCAGACTGCTGTAGCGCAGCTCGTTGAGGATGTTTCCGTTGGAGTCAATATTCATGGCCAGGAGCTGTCCGTTTCCGGAAGCGTCAAACTCACTGCCCAGCACGTAAAAAGTTCCATTAAACGTCGGCTCAATCGCCAAGCCTTCCCGCATATCAAAAGGACCCACCATGCGCTTGTCCCAGATCACATTTCCGGCGGTATCTACCCGTGCCAGAAACATTTCCGACCGGAACCGGTTTGGATTGCGGTTTTTAACGCCGGTGAAAATATAGCCGGTTGGCTGTGCCGGGTTGCCCACCGGAGCCAGGCTCCAGATCCAATCCACCGTGTCGGCATTGCCGTAGTGTTTGTTCCATATCTGCCGCCCGGAGTCGTCGGTTTTCACCAGCCAGGCATCGTCGTGGCGGGTGCCGGTGCG
>JAEWBT010000140.1 GCA_023391015.1 Bacteroidota bacterium | reverse complement strand
ACATTGCTATCAGCGGCGACGCGATGAACACCACGGCCCGCATCCGCAGCCTGGCCAGCGAAGTGGATAAAGACATTCTGGCGTCGGACGTATTTGTGGAAGCGCTCGGTATCCACAAAGGCATTGCGCATCCGGTAGGCAGCTTTGAGTTGAAAGGAAAAGCAGAGCCGCTGGAAGTGTACAGCCTCAACTTTGTGCACGAAAAGCGCCCTGCTCCCCACCGTAGCCTTACAGAATGAGGCCAAAACTCCCTGAATTTTCCGGAAAAGCAGCCCATTTCTACAACGCTTTTGCGCCCTTCTACCCGTTGGTGGAAGCTTTTTTCCGGCCCCAGAAAAGAGCGCTAAAATCCTTACTCCATGCACTTCCGGCCGGGACTTTGATAGACCTCGGCACCGGCGACGGCAGCAGCTTTGACGCGTTCCGGAAGCATACGGTTACCGGCGTAGATATTTCCCCAAAAATGCTGCAACGCGCCCGACAAAAAGCGCTGCCGGGCACGACTCTTCTGCGCGCCGACCTACACGGCCTGCCATTTGGGGAAAATACCTTCGACTATGTTGTTCTATCACATGTAATTTCCACCGTTGCCCAACCTGAAAAAGTTTTTTCCGAAGCCGCGCGGGTGCTGAAACCGGGTGGTAAACTGTTTATCCTAAACCATTTCACGCCAGACAACACGCTCGGATTGTTAGATAAAATGTTCCAACCTTTTTCCTCAAAACTCCGGTTCCGGTCGGTGTTTTATGAAAGGGACTTGCCCTTGCCGGAAACTTTCCGGAAAATCAGCGCGCGGTATTGGCTGGGCAGGTATTTTGGGTTGCTCCATTTTGAAAAAATAGAACGCGGATAAAACGGATCTCTACGGATTTACACGGATTTTTCATTTGTGGAAATCTGAGAAGGAAAATGTTTCTCTTGATCCTAAAACAAAAACAGCCGCCTTTTAAGGCGGCTGTTTTTAATACAAAACGCTAAACGCGAACTTACATTTCGTCCATTGCGGCTTCTTCAGTCATCGGCGCATCCTGCTGTTGCAGGGCAGCGCGAATCTTGGCTTCAATCTCGGTCATTACTTCGGGGTTATCCAGCAAAAACTGTTTTACATTGTCGCGGCCCTGCCCGATTTTATTGTCGTTGTAGGAAAACCAGGAACCGCTTTTCTGCATAATGCCCAGTTCAATACCCATATCGATTACCTCGCCTACTTTGGAGATCCCTTCGCCGAACATGAGGTCAAACTCGACGGTGCGGAACGGCGGGGCAACTTTGTTTTTCACCACTTTCACTTTCACGCGACTACCCAGAACGTTGTCGCCGTCTTTGATCTGACCGGAGGCCGGACGACGAATGTCGAGGCGCACGGACGCATAGAATTTCAGGGCGTTACCACCGGTAGTGGTTTCGGGGTTACCGAACATCACGCCGATTTTTTCGCGCAGCTGGTTGATGAAAATACAGATGGTGCCGGTGCGGGAAATGGTCGCGGTGAGCTTCCGAAGCGCCTGGCTCATGAGGCGGGCATGCAAACCCATCTTGGAATCCCCCATGTCGCCTTCCAGCTCGCCTTTCGGCACGAGGGCAGCCACCGAGTCAATCACCACTACATCCAGCGCGCCGGAGGAAATGAGGCGGTCAGCGATTTCCAAAGCTTGTTCGCCGTAGTCGGGCTGGGAAATCAGGAGGTTGTCTACATCCACGCCCAGCTTGCGTGCATACACCGCGTCGAAAGCGTGTTCGGCGTCTATGATAGCGCACACACCGCCCAGTTTTTGGGCTTCGGCAATGGTATGGATCGCGATGGTGGTTTTACCGGAAGATTCCGGGCCATATATTTCGATAATCCGGCCACGGGGAAAACCGCCGATGCCGAGCGCTACGTCCAGCCCGAGAGAGCCGGTGCTGACGGATTCGATGTTGGCTTGTTGCTTGTCGCCAAGCATCATTACGGAGCCTTTTCCGTAATCTTTTTCAATTTTGTCAAGAGCGAGCTTGAGGACCTTTAGTTTTTCTTCTGCAGCCATTGTGCCGGTTCGTTTGGAAAAGTGAGAAACAAATGTAGGATAAAAAAGGAGGATTTAAAACACCCCCGAAACAGAAAAAATTTCCGGAAAATCGTCCGATTTTGAGGTGCTTTTAACGCCCGTTTGAAAGCGTAGAATAATAACAGCGAAAGGGTCTGGAGGTTGGATGTTTTGGAAAGAAATTTCCGAAAAAAAGTCAATTGCCACAACCGTTTTTCAAACCCGGAAATGAAGCGGAAGGCATAGCCTGCCAAATGAGGTAAAACCCTTAAAATTTCCGGGGATAGCGTGTTTTTCCGGAAATTAAGGACGCATAAAAGGGCGGCAAGGTTTGTGAATTTGCTAACCCGCTCCATCGCAGTCCGGGTGTTTCTTTGCCGCGCTATGGAAAAGAACAGGACGCTGGTTACGACGACCGCCAAAGGCGCGCGGTTTCTGAAATCTCAACTCCAACTCTCGGCCCTGCTCGAAGGCATCTCCTTTCTGGTGCTGCTCGGCATTGCCATGCCGCTTAAATACATGGCCGATATGCCCCTGATGGTAAAATATGTAGGCTGGGCGCATGGCGTGCTGTTCGTCTGGTATATCGTGTGCGTGATGCTGGCCCGCGAAACCTTTTCGCTTTCTTTAAAACAAACCGCCATTGCCCTTGCAGGCTCGGTGTTGCCCTTCGGCACTTTTTATGCCGACAAGCATATTTTCAAGAAGTTGTAAACCTTCAAACCTATAAGGTTTTTTGACTTAACAAAAATCCCCGCCGTTTCACAACAGCGGGGATTTTCTATTTTTTCCGGAAATTTCCGGAAATATGACCTAAAAATTACTCAGCAGTTACCTTGCCTTTCGCCTTCGCTACCACTTCTTCTTCGATGTTGCGCGGCGCCTGTGCGTAGTGGCTGAACTCCATGGTGCTGGACGCACGGCCGGAAGACAGGGAACGCAGCTGGGTTACATAACCAAACATTTCAGAAAGTGGAACTTTTGCTTTTACCACCTGGGCACCTGCGCGCTCGTCCATGCCTTCGAGCATCGCACGACGACGGTTGAGGTCACCGGTAACATCACCCATGTACTGGCTTGGCGTGATCACTTCTACCTTCATGATCGGCTCGAGGATGATCGGCTTGGCCTTGCGGGATGCTTCGCGGAAACCGCTCTTCGCACACAGTTCGAAAGACATCGCGTCGGAGTCCACGTTGTGGAAAGAGCCATCGAAGATTTCTACCCGCATGTTTTCTACCGGGAAGCCGGCGAGAACACCTGTAGTCATCGAAGACTCAAAGCCTTTCTGGATGGCCGGGATAAATTCTTTCGGAATGGAACCACCCACGATTTTGTTTACAAACTGGTAGGTGCCTTTGCCTTCTGCCAAAAATTCTTCATCGGCAGGGCCAATGCGGAACTGGATGTCGGCGAATTTACCGCGACCACCGGTTTGCTTTTTAAACACTTCGCGGTGCTCAACCTGGCTGGTCAAAGCCTCTTTGTAAGCTACCTGCGGCGCGCCTTGGTTGATTTCTACCTTGAACTCACGCTTCATGCGGTCCACGATGATTTCGAGGTGCAGCTCGCCCATACCGGAAAGGATGGTCTGGCCGGTGTCTTCGTCGGTTTTTACGCGCAGCGTCGGATCTTCTTCCACGAGCTTGGCAATGGCCATGCCCATTTTATCTACGTCGGCCTGCGTTTTCGGCTCTACGGCGATGGAGATTACCGGCTCCGGAATAAACATGTTTTCCAGAACAATCGGGTGGTTCTCGTCGCAAAGGGTATCGCCGGTTTTAATGTCTTTAAAACCTACAGCCGCGCCAATGTCGCCCGCCTCGATAAAGTCGATTGGGTTTTGCTTGTTGGCGTGCATTTGCATGATGCGGGAGATACGCTCGTTTTTGCCGGTCCGCACGTTCAGCACGTAGGAACCTGCATCGAGGTGACCGGAATAAGCCCGGAAGAACGCCAGACGGCCTACAAACGGGTCAGTCATGATTTTGAAAGCCAGCGCGGAGAAAGGTTCTTTCGCGTCGGGCTTGCGGTACAGCTTTTTCTCGGCGTCGTTCGGGTCGGTACCTTCGATGGCTTCGATGTCCACCGGGCTCGGCAGGTAACGCACCACGCAGTCGAGCATTTTCTGCACGCCTTTGTTGCGGTAAGAAGAGCCGCACAGCATCGGGATGATGCTCAGGTCGATGGTGGCCTTGCGGATGGCTTCGTGGATTTCGTCTTCGGTGATGCTGTTCGGATCTTCGAAGAACTTCTCCATCAGCGTGTCGTCGTATTCGGCAACAGCTTCTACGAGTTCGGCGCGGTACATGTCCACGTCGTCCTTCATGTCGTCCGGAATCGGCACTTCGGTGTAAGTCGCGCCGAGGGACGAATCATCCCATACGATGGCCTTCATGGTTACGAGGTCCACCACGCCTTTGAAGTTGTCTTCTGCGCCGATGGGCAGTTGCAGCGGAACGGATTTAGCGCCCAACATATCGCGCACCTGCTTCACTACGTTGAGGAAGTCGGCACCGATGCGGTCCATTTTGTTTACGAAACCGATACGGGGAACGCGGTAGCGGTTGGCCTGACGCCAAACGGTTTCCGACTGCGGCTCTACGCCGTCAACAGCGGAGAACAGGGCAACGAGACCATCGAGTACGCGCATGGAACGCTCTACCTCAACGGTAAAGTCCACGTGACCCGGGGTATCGATGATGTTGAACTTGTATTTTTTAGATTCGTCGGTGGGCTTGCCCTGAGAAGTGGGGAAGTTCCAGTAACAGGTAACGGCTGCAGAGGTAATGGTGATACCACGCTCTTTCTCCTGCGCCATCCAGTCGGTGGTTGCGCCGCCTTCGTGGGTTTCGCCCAAACGGTGGTTTACGCCGGTGTAGAAAAGAATACGCTCTGTGGTCGTGGTTTTTCCGGCGTCAATGTGGGCGGCGATCCCAAAATTGCGCTGGAGGCGGAGGTCTGCCATAGCTTTAGATAAAATAGATTTCTGTTCGTAAAAAACGGCTGCGAAAGTACAGATTTTCTGGCAGATTTCCGGAAATTTTGTTCTATAAAATTGATATAAAACAATGCTTATTTACCCGGTATTCCAGATACTTCACCTTAACAATATCTTCTCTACAAAAATCCTAAAGTTCCCTTATTCCGGTATGGAATTTGCGCCAAAAAGTATTTTTGAAACAAAAAAGAAACCACTCCTATAAATGAAGAATCGTTTTCTACCTGTGGTGATCACCGCAGCGGCCACCTCCATCGCTACTTTGTTTGCTGCGGGCCAGTTTCCACAAATCGGCGAAAAAATCTCGCCCTCTTTTTCCACCAAGCAACTGCCCGTTAATTATGTGGGCTTTGGCGACCAAACCACCACCGTGCGCTCGGCCGCGCCGGTAGATTTCCAAGCCGCTGCCGAAGCAGCCGTTAAGGCTGTTGTACACATCAAAACCACCACCAAGCCCACCACCCGCCTCGTGCGCGATCCATTCATGGAAATGTTTGGCTTTGAAGGCAGCCAGATCCAGCGTATTCCGCCGCAAATGGGCTCCGGCTCCGGCGTGGTGATTTCCCCCGACGGTTATATCGTAACCAACAACCACGTGGTGGCCGGGGCCGATGAAATGACCGTCACCTTCAACGACCGCTATACCACGCAGGCCAAAGTGATTGCCACCGACCCGGCGACGGATATTGCCGTGATCAAAGTGAAAGACAAAAACCTGTCTTATATGGAGTTTGGAAACTCCGATAACGTGCGCTTGGGCCAGTGGGTGCTCGCCGTGGGGTTTCCGCTCACGCTAAATACCACTGTAACCGCCGGAATTGTTTCGGCCAAAGCCCGCTCTATCGGCATCAACCGCACGCAAAGCGACCGCGCGATTGAGTCGTTTATCCAGACCGACGCGGCGGTGAATCCCGGAAACTCCGGCGGTGCGCTGGTCAATACCAACGGCCAGCTCATCGGTATCAACTCGGCCATTGCCTCGCCCACCGGCTCTTATGCGGGTTATTCCTACGCCATACCGGCCAACATCGTGAAAAAGGTTACCAAAGACCTGATCGACTACGGCGCAGTGCAGCGCGGCTATCTGGGCATCAGCTACCGCGACCGCGCGACTATCTCTCCGGAAGAGCAGGCCTCCCTGGGCATCGACCGCACCGAAGGTGTGTATGTGGCCGATGTGATGCCTGGTTCTGGCGCTTCGCGCTCGGCGCTGCGCAAGGGTGATTTTATCACAGCCATCAACAGTGTGCCGGTGCGCACGGAGCCGGAAATGCTGGAGCAGATTGCCCGCTACAAACCCGGCGATAATATTTCTGTCACCTACCTGCGCGGCGGCAAAACCGGCCAAACAAGCGTGCAGCTTCAAAACGCCGAAAACACAACTGCATTGGTTAAAAACACGGCGGCCTCCGGGCTGGTGTTTGGTGCCAAGCTGCGCACCCTGACGCCTGCCGAAAAACAACGTTTTGGCATTCGGGCCGGCGTATTGGTAGAGAAGGTGGGCAACGGCGTGTTCCGGCAGCAAACCAACATGCGCGACGGCTTTGTGGTGATGAGCGTCAATGACGTTCCGGTCAACAGCGTGGAAGACCTGCGCAAAACCCTGCTGGCCGCGCCCCAAAACGCCCAGCTCGCCGGTGTGTATCCTGGCTACCGCAGCACCTACTACTACGGCATCGCCGATGCCACGGCTGATGGGGAAAGCAATAATTAAAGAAGGCAGTTTTTGAAAAACGAAAGTCCGGCACTCGTGTAAAGGGTGCCGGACTTTTTTATGCACTACCAACTTTAGTCAATTCTTTGTACCTGAAAAGGAACCGGAATGCCTAGCCTGTAAACCTTATGATAAGCAGGTAAATTCTTTGATTCCGAAATCAAGGAGGCAATTCGAAGCGAGGGTTCTATTGCGGAATACTTAGGTACCGGATACACAATCAGGCATGGCAACACTTTATCCTTATCCCATCCGCTAATTTTATCCAGCACTTTATTGAGCCGCGCATAACCCGCTACTTGCCGGATATCGGTATGAATCACCTTTCCACTTTCATAACACATTTTATACTTCGCGTCAATAATCATCGGGTTTTCCGAATCGGTAATCAGGAAATCGAGCTTGTTGCCGTAGGTAGGGAATTGAAAGTGAATCGCGCTCTTGGTTTCCGGATTGGCTTCCAGCAGTTTTGCATATACGTAGCGCTCAAACAATCCGGGCATATCAATCCAAAAGGGCGGCACCGTTGCTTCTTTTCCGGAAATCGTTTTGGAGATATTGTATCCAAACCGGCGCAGCAGCAAACTGCCGATTTTAATAGCCTCGCCATACTCCCTAAACAACGGATTGGGTTTGCCCTGCCGCAGTTCTCTCATTTCTACCGCATCGCCCACCCATTCGAAAGCTGGCCGGGCGTAATAAATCAGGTGCTGCACTTTCGATAAGTTGTCCCCGAAAATCGACTGCTGATTTTCTACATAGCCCGACGCAAACTGCAATACCTTTTTCAGAAACCGGTTTTCGGGTGTGTCGATGCCGAAGACCTGATACTCGCATAGGGTCTGGGTGAATCGGTTCTTAAATACATTCTGCCGCAGGTGCTGTCCCACCAGAATTTTCCCTTTTACACGGTTGGTGAGGTTTTCGGTGACCTTATAGTAGCCCTTGCGCAACCCTTTGCGCACGATGCTGCGCAGCAGTTGCAGAAACTGCACGACCAGAAACGGCGTGAGATGGTCCTGAATATCCGGAATGGGAATCGGCTTTGCGTTAAAGTCGATCTGCACCAGCTCCGATACGTTTTCGGCAGCTTCCGGAACAGCCATGACCTCAAGCAGCATTCGCAGGAAGTTGAGCTCGCGCAGGTTTTTCGGTGCCTCTTGCTCTTTCTTATCAAAAGGCGCTATGTCTTCTTCCTTCTCTGCATCCAATACCTCTTTATAGTGTTCAAAAGCCTTTGCGTTTACCTTCGGCTCAACATAAACAGAATAGTCCGTTTCGCCTAGCCAGTCGAGGCCAATAAAGTAATCAGCGCGTAGCTCATAGCCTCCGCCCTTTGGGGAGATAGCAAAGCAATAAACATCTTTCCGGAATTTTTTAGACTGCACGTTAGCTAAAGCTGCAAATGCTTCTTCCGGAAGATTTGCGGCTATTGCGTCGGTTTCATTTACCAACCAAACGGAGCTGTGTTCACGCAGACAAATCCGCTTTTCCATCAGGCTGTAGTTTGTTAATGAAATCTTCCACCTTAATACCACCACCGTCAATTAAAATCCCGTCGCGCACGTACTCGCGCAGAATAGGTTTGATTTCGTAATTCAGGCGCATCTGAAAATCTATTTTGCTGGTGTCCGGGTTTCCGGAAGCGTCTTTTTCGTAGTGCTGGATAAAGTAGGAGTGGCCTAACCAAACATCCTTTGGGTGAAACTCGGCAGAAAGTGTATCGGCGCGCTCCAGTTTTAGATTCGGGTTGCTGTAGTCTGTGGAAGCGTTGTAATCTTTCACAAAAAGCTTACTTACCTCAGCAAAAAGTTCTTTTTTAAAGTCGGCTCCCATCTGGCTTTCCAGATTTTTCGGCAAAACATCCACAAACGCAAACCGGCGGCGGATGGCGTAATCGATATGACCTACCGAGCGGTCGGCGGTGTTCATGGTGCCAATGATGTAGAGGTTAGAAGGCAGGCGCAGCTTGTTGCCTTTTTCACCCACGGCATACATCGAATCCACATCTTCATCGCGGTACTCCAGCGCGTAAATCAACTCGCCCAATACTGAGGAAAGATTCGCCCGGTTGATTTCATCGATAATGAGGACGTAGTTCTTTAGTTCAGTCGACTTTTTAGGCTCGTTCGCTACGTATTTGTACTGACCAAAAAAGCTGTTCAATAAAGACCTGTAGTAGGGTTGACGGTAAAATGCATGTCGCGAGAGTTCTATTGGAATGGGATTCTTTAAATCATACTCACCTTTAGTTATAGCGGCAGCAATATTCCTGAACTCAATGAAATTGATTCTTCCCGGATTCCGAAAGGTTGTACCATAAAGAAAGGCGTTCGATGTGATGTCGAAAATACCTACAGTTTCAGTCAAACGTAGCTGTTCATGCTCCACGACCTCGTTCTCAACAGTTGCCTTGAATGCTTCAAAAGACTCTTCAAACCAAATTTCAAAATCCATTTCCTCCTTGCCAAGCTGGCTTTGCTTGTAATTATCAAGTGCCTTTTTTGCAAAAGCTCCCAGCAAGCGATTCTCGGCTTCATACAACACACCTCCTCCGTCTTTATTTGGTTTGGCGGCAATGCCCCTAACAAAGTCCTCGTAACTATAACTGGGATGGAATTGAATCAGCTGAAATTGAGAGTTTTCCTTTAATCCATCAATACCCTCTAAACCCAGCATACCAATAGCTAAGTCCTTCGCCAGCTTCGTCTTGCCGGTTCCCGGAGGTCCTTGCAGAATGATTTGTTTCTTGTAGCGGAGGAGATCAAGAATTCCATCTTCTTCTTGATTTTGACCTTCCTCACTCATATCATTTTGAACAGTTTTTCCTCTATTTAGCGCAAACTCTTCATAAACCTGCCAAGGATAAGTCAGAATATCAAACCCGTTTTGATTGTCGAGTGCCAGTTTAAACTTCTTTAAGATCTCATAACTATTCTGAAACCAAGTCTCCTTCGATTCAAACTTAAAACCCTCTATATCACTTCTAAGATAATCCACGAGCCCGCTTAATCTCGCTTGATTAACAATCGTACACAAAAGTTGTGGTTGAATACCTGCTACCATCCGGTAAGTAGCAGCCCGCATATCATTCTTTGTGTACTTCCGGATAACTCTTGCCAACTCTGAATAAACATCAAACTGGGGTTCACTTTGGTTCAAGGCTATCTTCTGTAATACAGGTGCAACCTCGTTCCAGTTTTCCTTAATCAGCGTTTTGTCTTTGCCACTGAAATATCCCTGCCGTAGGGAAGAAACACATTGTCCGGAAGATTTCATAAAATATTCATTGAACACCTCCTTATCCCAAGTATCCCAGTTACCGCCGCGAATTGCCTCCTCGATAAATTTAGGCACATACTGGCCATAACGATTACGCCAATCCTGCCATACTCCAATTTCACTACAGACTTCTTTTAGTGTCATGCCATTTGTTGTTTAAAAGGGGGTTTAAAAAACTTTTACTGATTTACGCCTCTATCCTTTCCACTTCCGCCCCCTTTCTTCGCATTTTCCTTCGCTGTTTTCACCTCGGTGTTGATCATCGCGGCCACCTGTTGCTGTTTCGGGTCGGGCGTGGAGGCCAGAAGCAGAGTCGCGTTCAGGCGGCTGGCATAATCGTCCAGCCGGGCCTGCACCACAGCGCGGTATTTCTTTGCCAACCCGATATCCGGCACATACAAATCGGCCGCCCGCACGCTGTAAAGGCTTTCAAACTGCTGATTGGCCAGCTTTAAAGGGCCTTCCCAATCGGTCAGCGGAAGCAGGGCGGCAGCCGCCTGCGCATCCGGTTTGCCGAAATCCTGAATCAGATTGTTGATGGTAGCTGTTTCTTTAAGCTGCGCCTGATTGGCAATCTCATCGCCATAAGCGTTCATATACCGAAGAAGCACCCGCGCTGCATCGGCCAGCGCTGCCGTGGTAGAAAGGGCATAACCCCGCAAAACCAGCATCAGGCCCCGCACCAGGTTGTCGCGCTGCGCGTCCAGATCCAGCAATTGCCGGGTGTGGGTAGAGCCCTGTGCCGGTTGCATCACCTTGTCCAGATCGTCATAAGCCTTCTGTATTGCCTTTAAAGCCGCGACCAGACCCGCATCGGCAACACCCGCAGCATTGGCCTGTGCAAGAATGTTTTTAACTACTTGCTGAAAAGTGGGAAGGGGCAATTTGCCCATTTTGGAGGATTTGACAACTACCATAAAATGTTTTTCAAAGGATAAATAAAAAAAGTTCTTCCAAATGTAGAAACAGGCTTTTGCAAATGCAAGCAGCGGGATTTTTTTTCTTTTCTGCACCCCTGCCCGCTTCCAAATGGCGCGCCGGTTTCAGAAATTTCTAGAGCCGCAGCAACCTATGGAAATGCCGGTTCAGAAGTTTCTGGAGCCCTTTTCTCTATGGAAATGCCGTTTCAGAAGTTTCTGAAGCCGCAGCGACCTGTGGAAATACCATTTCAGAAATTTCTAGAGCCCTTTTCCCTGTGGAAATGCCGGTTCAGAAGTTTCTGACGCTCTTCTCCCTTCTGGCGCGGCTTTTAAGAAAAGAGACAGTATGAAAAAATCCAACACTTCTCTTTCCGGAAAAACGGTTGTCATTACCGGTGCCTCCAGCGGCGTGGGCCGTGCCGCTGCTATTGCCTTTGCCAAGAAAGGGGCCAATCTGGTGCTGGCCGCCCGGGGCGCAGAAGCGCTTCAAAGCATTGCCGAATCCTGCGAGGCGCTGGGTGTGCGGGTGGTGCATCTGCAAACCGATATGGCCCTTGCCGCCGAAGTGCAGCGCCTGGCCGAAGCGGCAACGCAACTCAATGGCCGCATTGATGTGTGGGTGAATAATGCCGGCGTGCTGGCCCTCGGCCCGTTTGAGAAAATGCCCGCCGACGTGATTGACGGGGTGATCAAAACCAACCTGCTGGGCTATATGCACGGCGCACACGCGGTGCTTCCTATTTTCAAAAAGCAGAAAAAGGGCACCCTCATCAATAATATTTCCATTGGTGGCTGGGTGGCAGCGCCCTACGGCACGGCCTACTCGGCGTCGAAATTTGGGCTGCGCGGTTTCACGGAATCGCTTCAGGGAGAATTAAAGCCTTATCCCAACATCCACGTCTGCGGGCTCTACCCCGGTTTTCAGGATACGCCGGGCATCAAGCATGCGGCCAATTATATGGAGGTGGAAGTATCCACGCCGCCCCCCAATTTCGACCCCAAAAAGCTGGCCCACAGCATGGTGCAGGTAGCCGAGAATCCGGAAAATGCTCGCTACACCGATTGGTCGGCGGTGTTTGCACGGGTGGCGTATGGTCTTTTCCCGGCCCTGACGCGCAACATCATGGGCAGCATGATGCGCTTTGTGCGGAAAGAAGGAAAGGCCATACCGGCGGATTCCGGAAATGTGGTGCATCCGGTGGATCATGACATGCGCATCGAAGGCAGCAGCCGGGCGCAGCGCAAGGTGAAAAAAGTAAAAATGCTGGGCGCGGCGGCCCTTGGCGGGGTGGCGCTGTGGATGCTGCTACGGCCTAAGCAGGAGGCATCGGAAGGATAGGAATTTCCGGAAACGAGAACACCCGTCAGGTTTTGGAAACCTGACGGGTGTTCTCGTTTATCCCCAAAAAGAACGCGCCTCCTGGCGCGTTCCTACAAAACATCTTTTGTCTATCGTCTTTTGTCTCAGTGCCGGATATCCATTTCCTCAATCAGGTTTTGGGCATTGCCCAGCTTGTCGATGATAAACATGATGAAACGGGCATCGGCTGCAATGGTGCGCTTGTATTTTTTGTCAAACGCGATATCGCCGCTCATCGCCTCCCAGTTGCCGTCGAAGGCCGTGCCGATCCATTCGCCGTTGCCGTTGATGATCGGTGAGCCGGAGTTGCCACCGGTAATGTCGTTGTTGGTGATGAAATTCACGACCAGCTCGCCTTTGTCGTTGGCCCAGCGACCGAAATCTTTCTTGCGAAGCAGTTCCACCAGCTCTACCGGCAGGTCAAATTCTCCATCACCCGGCTTGTATTTATCCAGCAGGCCTTCGCTCGTGGTATAATAGCGGTAGAAAACAGCATCCTGTGGCTCGTAAGACAGTACACTGCCATACGAAAGGCGCATGGTGCTGTTGGCATCCGGGTAGAAGTTGCGCTCGGGCTGCATCTTCATCGCCGCGCGGGTATAGAACATACTTAAATCCTTGCGGTCGGCAGCAAAATCTTCTGCGCGGGGCTTCACATATTTATCGTAGCTGCGGATAAAGGAATACGCATAATCCATTGCCGGATCATTGCGCAGGGCTTCCGCCGTTGGCGCATTGGCCAGAGCGTCAAATTTGGAATCGTCGAGCAGCTGGGTGTTCTGAATCACAAAATCGGCGTAGCGGTTCATGGTTGCGGCCCAATCATCGCTGCCAAACTGCTTGAAGATCACACGCTGATACACATCGGGGTGTTGATCAGAAGGCACATCCTTGTAATACAGGAGCGTCATCTTGGAGAACATTTCCTTATCCAGCGCCGGCACATATTCTTTCATCAGGGATTTCCGGGCAGCACGCAGACCGTCGGTGTATTTCTTCACCGAATCGGCGTTCTTGCCACCTTTCTCCAGATAGGTGTAAAGCGGATAGCTAGCCGAAGCAAGGCGGGACAATACCGGTGCACGGAACGCTTCGCTGTAATAAACCGCTGTTTTGGCTACCGGACGATAGTCGGCATAGGCACCCGCAAAATCCGACATCAGGGAGCTGTACTTCCGGTTGGCTTTCACCTTGGAAGTAGAAGCCCAGCGGGTAAACTGCTGCTCTTCCTTACGCTTCTGCGACTCGATATTGAGGCGCTTCAGTTGCTCGGATTGGCCGATAAAATATTTCCAGTAGTTGGAAACGCGCTGGTAGTTAGACGTCAGTTTCAGATACACCGATTTGTCGGCGTCCATGTATTTTTTCATGGTTGCCAGACGCTCGCCCCGGATTTTTACAATCGCCGGAGAAGTCACATCCGTTGCCAGCGAAACGCCGTAGGAAGTGAGGTAACGGTCGGTGCGGCCGGGATAGCCCATCACCATGGCAAAATCATTTTCCTGTACGCCTTTAGCCGAGATCGGCAAAAACTTCTTCGGCTTATAGGGCACGTTGGAAGGGCTGTAATCGGCCGGCTCGTTGTTGGCATCTGCATACACGCGGAACATCGAGAAGTCAGCGGTGTGGCGGGGCCACATCCAGTTATCAGTATCACCACCAAACTTACCCACACTCTTGGGTGGCGTGCCCACGAGGCGCACGTCGTTGTATTTCTTATAGGTCAGCAGCAGGTATTGATTGCCGTTGAAATATTCCTTTACATTGGCCACCAGTTTGCCGCCTTGCGAAGCGCGCGCTTCCAGCTTTTTCCGGATCGCGTCGTATTTGCGGTTCCATTCCGGTCCGGCATCGGTGTTGCGCACGGCTGCCATCACTTCCGGCGTCACGTCCACTACTTCCTGCAGGTAGATCACCGACAGCCCCTGCGCCGGCAGTTCTTCTGCAAAGCTTTTGGCCCAGAAACCGTTGTCGAGATAGTTTTTCTCCACCGAGCTAAGCGAGGCAATGGCATCATAGCCGCAGTGGTGGTTGGTCATCAGGAGGCCGGAGGCAGAGACCATTTCTGCGGTACAGCCGCCACCAAACTGCACGATAGCGTCTTTCAGGCTCGCCTGATTGATGCTGAAGATGTCTTCCGGAGACAGTTTAAGGCCGAGGCGCTTCATTTCCTCATAGTTCTTCCCTATGAGTTGCGGCAGCCACATGCCTTCATCGGCGCGCGCCTGCAACAGGGCACAGGCGGCAAAAAGCGAGAGCAGAATTTTTTTCATGAAAAAATATGGAGTTGTACCAATGGCCGCAAAAGTAGGAACTATTGGGTAGCAAGACGAAAGTATCAGGTAGCAAGACGAAAACCGTAGGGGCGAATTGCATTCGCCCTTTTTCATCATACCAAACCTGCATTCGCCCTTTTCTAAACTCAACTGTAGGGACGCCTCCCGCCGCACGTCCGTCCGGCCTCATGACCCACACATTTCCGGAAAATCTCTTCTCCGATTCCGCAAATTTCCGGGAAATCAGCCCCTGGTTGTCCCCTCAACACCTCTAACCTGCTTTCCACCCCCGAACCGCTCCGTAACCCGGTCTATTTTTGCCCCATGTCCCCTGCCCGTTTTTTTCTGCGCAAAAAAATCACCGACCGCATCGCCAACGGACATCCCTGGGTTTTTGCCAACGAAATCAACAGCCGCGAAGGCCACCCGGCACCCGGCGACATCGTGGAGGTTTTGTCTTCCAACGGTTCTTTTGTGGGCAAAGGATTTTACAACGGGGCCTCGCAGATTGAAGTGCGCCTGCTCACCCGCGATCGCAGTGAAGTCATTGACAAAGATTTTTTTCTGCGAAAAATACAAGCGGCCTGGCGCTACCGGCAGCAATTGGGGTATACCGAAAATGCACGGGTGGTTTTTGGCGAAGCCGACGGTCTGCCGGGCCTTATCATTGATAAGTTTGGCGATTTCTTTGTGGTGCAGACGCTGACGCTGGGCATGGATTTCCGGAAACCGGCGGTTGTGGAAGCACTGGAGGCGATCTTTAAGCCTGCCGGCATTCTGGAACGCAACGATGTGCCTGTTCGCAAAACGGAAGGCCTTCCCCTTCAAAAAAGCTTTTTATCGGCTTCTTTCGATCCCAGAATTCTGATTTCTGAAAACGGGCTGCGTTTTGAAGTGGACCTGGAACACGGCTTGCAGACCGGTTATTTTCTCGATCAGCACGACAACCGCCGCGCCATTCAGCATATCGTCCGGGGTGCGGATGTGCTGAGCGCTTTTAGCTATACCGGCTCTTTTGAGATCCACGCCGGCCACTACGGCGCGCGCAGTGTGTTGGGCATCGACCAGGCACCGCAAGCCGTGGAAGCAGCCAACCGCAACGCAGCGCTCAACAATCTTTCCGACACGGTGCGATTCCAAACCGCCAATGCTTTCGATGCGCTCAAAGCGCTGGAAAAAGAAGGCCGTCGATATGATGTAGTGATGCTCCACCCACCGGCGTTTACCAAAGGGCGCGAAACGGTTCCGAAAGCCATTGCCGGCTACAAGGAAATCAATCTGCGGGGAATGAAACTGCTCCAACCGGGTGGCTTTCTGGTCACCTCTTCGCGCACCCACCTGATCGACCCGCCTCGTTTTCAAGCTATTATTCAACAGGCCGCACACGATGCCCGGCGCAGCCTCCGGCAGGTGTGTTGGAGCAGCCAGTCACCGGACCACCCCATTCGCTGGGAGATTCCGGCAACGCACTACCTGAAGTTTTTAATTGTGCAGGTGCAGTAAGCACCGTGGGCGTTGGATTTTAACCGGGGTTTAAAGCACCTCTTTTTCCGGAAATTTTCCGGAAAATAAATGGATTCTATTCCCAAAACACCCTTTCATGAAAAACAGTGGTGTATTTGAATGAATGGCGGTCTTTTTTAGATACTGGAGATTCCGGGCCTTCGACAAGCTCAGGCTCAAAGCCCGGAATGACGGAAAACATGCGCTTTCAGATGCTTATTTCGGCTGTTTTTCGCT
>JAEWBT010000114.1 GCA_023391015.1 Bacteroidota bacterium | reverse complement strand
AGTTCCTTCAGCAGCAGTCCGGGGCCCACGCTCACCGTGCCGTCGTCGTTCATGCTCACGGCTTTCATCTGCGAGACGTTCACCACCAGTCCGCCATTGTTGGACGAAAAACCTTCAAACGAATGTCCACCGCTTTTGACGCTCACCGGCAGGTCTTCTTTTTGCGCCAGTTGAAGCGCGTGTTGCACGCCGGCCACCGTAAAGCACACGGCGATGTACTTCGGCAGCAGGGCAATCCGCTTGTTGTAGGAGATGTTGTATTGCGCATAGCGGGCATCGTCGCGTTGCAGCACAATCACATCGCTTTCCGAAACCTGCAAGGGCTGATTTTGGATTACTTCCACCGTTTCATTTGGGGAAATTTCTTCTTCCGAAGCCCCATTTTCCCCCTTGCGCTCGTTAAAGCAGCCCGCCAGGGGCAGAAAGCCGAGGCTGAGGCCGCCGAGCAGTTTGAGGAAATCGCGTTTGGAAAGCTGTTGAGATCGCATAGGTATTTATGACTTGACAAGTCCCTGGAGATTATGCAGGATGACTTGTCAAGTCTAAGGTAGGGCTTGCTTTTTTCAGACTTGACAAGTCGATCTACAAAGCGTACGAAGACTTGTCAAGTCGCGCACCCCGCTACCGGATGCCATTTTTCTCTACCCAATCGCGGTACACTTTGGCATTTTTCTCCTGCTCGGCCAGCGTTTTGGCGTAGAGGTGATAACCGGGCCGCGACGGGTCGGCCACGAAGTACACAAAATCGGTTTTTTCCGGAAAAAGCACTGCATCAATCGCCGAGGGATTGGGCATGCAAATAGGGCCGGGCGGCAAACCTTTATTTATGTATGTGTTATAAGGCGAAGGAATGCGCAGGTCTTTAAAATACACCCTTTCGATCTTGGTGGTCCACGCGTTTTGTTGTTGTTTTTTAGCGAAGATGACCGTAGGGTCCGCGTCCAGTTTCATACCCAGTTTCAACCGGTTGTGATACAGTCCGGCGACGCGCGGCTGCTCGTCTTTCCGGTACGATTCCAGTTGCACGATAGAAGCCAGCGTGACGGCTTGAAGCTCCGTCAGGCCACTTTTCTGAAGCTGCTGGCGCTTTTCCTCTGTCCAGTACTTTTCATAAGGCGCAACGATTTTGGCTATGATTTCACCCGGCGTTTGCGTCCAGTGAAAGCGATAGGTGTTGGGGGAAAGAAAATAAATCCATTGCAGCGTATCCAGTCCGCGGGCTTCCTTGCGATTGCCAACCGCTTTTATCAGGGCCGGTGCCGACGCTTCCAGCAAGGGATCCAGTTTGGAAGCCAGTTCAAAAACGCTGTTGTAGTTACCCACCGTGATTTGAATTTCATCCTGCTCGCCGAATTGCAGCATCCGGACGATTTGCTTGTTGGTAGCGCCTTTGGCAATGGTGTACCGGCCGGGGTGAACGCGCTTGAGCTCTAAGCTCGCTGCTGCGCTTTCAAAAGTTTTTAGTTCTTTTACATGCGGCCGCAGGGAATCCAGCACGGTTTGAACGGTCGCGCCGGTGGGCACGAAAAGCTTGAAATCAGCGGGTGCGTTTTCCTTGGAACGATCAAAATAGCCGCAGCTGCCGAGTCCTAAAGACAAGAGCAATCCCAAAAAAAAGGTCTTTTTTTGCACAAATCTGTACATCGTATTGAGCTGCAAGTTAGGCTGAGGATTGCTGCCGGAAAGGAGGATGTGATCGGACTTCTTTCCCGGGATAATTAGCTTATAGCAGTTTAGGTGCAATTAATCCTGCGGCAGCGGTGGCCGGTAAAAGTGCTGCTGACAACTGTGGGCGGCTTTCTGATCTGGCTCAACATCTACCAAAGCAATCAGTATATCACCCAGGCACTGCCCGGCAATGGTATCACAAGGGAGTATTATTTCCGGATTTGGAACCGGATGCACGCCAACGATGAAGACCGGAAACGGCTGCGATAGAAGTGGGTTCAAAGCCATTTTCTATTCCGGAAAACCACTCTCGCAGTGCAGCAATTTTGGAAGCATGAATGTGCACTAACGAGTGCTCGCAATATCCCTTTGTATCTACACAACCATCAAGGGCGCTAAAAATATCTTTTGGCAACGCCTGGCCTTTAATGCTCCTTATCGCCCTCATATCTTAAAGCATCAATCAGACAGTGCGGTTTCCCGGATCAGATTTTTCACTGTTTTCCGCAACTCCTGCATCTTAAAGGGTTTTTCCAAAAGCGCGTCAGCGCAGGCATCCGCTGCCTGCCGGGCAATTTGAGGGCTGGCGGATAAAATCAATACCGGAAGATGCTTGGTTTCATTCCGGGATTTTAAGTACCGGCAAATATCCAATCCATCAACACCCGGCAGCTGCTTATCCAGAATAAAAAGATCGGGATAAATACAGCCTTCTTCCAGCAGCGAGTTACCCGTGTCCAGAACAGTTACATCATAACCTACCCGCTCCAACATAATCCGGACCGCATCCTGAATAGCAGGGTCGTCATCTACAAAAAGAATGCGTTTTGCTTTCATACTTGTTTGGATTGGAGGGTTCCGGAAAAGTTCAAAATAAGATTTCCTAAAAAACACTTACAGCTATTGGGCAGGGCACCGAACGGGAAAATAACAGTAAAACGTGCTGCCCTCAGGCCGGGTCTGTTGATGCGCAATGGATCGTACTGTCGGAGATCGGGGAGGGCAGGAAAGGTGTTTTTCCATGGCAGAAAAGGGTTTTAAAAAATGAATACATCCAAACCTTTCCTGCGGACAAAAGCCCAAAAGCCAAACTGTCATAAAGCAGTTCGGGAAACGCAAGTGCACCTGCGATAAACGCGGGCAAAACAGGATTTAAATCCAGGTACGGCAACGCTAACCAGCAAAACCGGTTAGGATACCAAGCCAAACTTGTTTAAGGATAAAAAGGAAAGCAAACCCATAAACCAAAGCAGTTTAAGTGGGCAAGTGCAAAAGCATTTCCGGTATGTAGGGCGGTCTTTCAATTGCTCGAACAGCCGCAGGAAAGCTGTATAAAGATAGTGTAAAAACAGTGCCAACACAAAATCAATGCTCTATTCCATGTCTTTCATGTGTTTTTAAAGCGCCTGTTACCTTTAGCCTTACCGGAATTCTAAATAGACAGTACCGGCACCGCCTGACAGGAAAGGCAGGTTGAACTTTTTTCCAAAGGCCTGTTTTTATAGCGAGCATGTGTCTACAACAACTCTTCAAAAACACAACCCAACATGAGAATTGAAATCTGGAGCGATGTAGTATGTCCGTTTTGTTATATCGGCAAGCGCCATTTTGAAGATGCGCTCCGTCAATTTCAGCATACAACCGATCTCCAAATCATCTGGAAAAGTTTTTTGCTGGCCCCCGAAACGCCCGAGCAGCGGGAAGGACCGCCGCTTTCGTATGCCGAAGCTTTAGCCCAGCGCAAAGGGTTTTCGCCCGAACAGGTGGCCGGTATGTTTCAGCACGTTACCGACATGGCCCGCGCTGCCGGGCTGGATTTCCACCTCGAAAAAGCCGTAGCCACTTCCACGATCCGGGCACACCGACTGATTCAGGCAGCGCAGGCAAAAGGGCTGGGCGATGCAATGGAAGAAACCCTTTTTAAGGCGTTTTTTACGGATGGGAAAGACATCGGCGACCTTGAAACGCTTATCGAACTGGGCGAGCAAGCCGGCCTCAGCGAGGCGGAAGCAAAGGCGGCTTTCACCGATGACCGATTTGCGCAGGCAGTGGCCAGAGACGTTGAAGAAGCCCGGCAGCTGGGCATTTCCGGCGTACCGTTTTTTGTGCTGGATCGTAAATACGGCGTTTCCGGGGCGCAGCCGGTGGAGGTGTTTTCCCAATCGTTGGAGAAGGCTTTTGAAGAATGGCGTGCCCAGAATCCGGAGACAAAGCTGGAAGTGGAAGGCGGCCCGGCATGTACGCCCGATGGCTTTTGCGGGTGATTTTTCCGGAAATTCGGGCATCTAATAAACCTATAAGGTCTTCGAAGACCTTATAGGTTTGGGGATTTTCCGGAAAAATCTGCGGGGAAAAGTAGGTCATCCTGACCGCCTTGAACCGAACTTCCCGGCGGCTCGTTTGTTTTACTTTGTAGAAAAATTATGGCATTTAATATCGAACGTCCGTTTCCGCCCGCCGGCGATCAGCCTGAGGCCATTCGTCAGCTGGTGGCAGGCATCCGCGCCGGCGATCCCTACCAAACATTGCTGGGAGTGACGGGATCGGGCAAAACTTTCACCATGGCCAACGTGGTGCAGGAAGTGCAGAAACCCACCTTGGTTTTGACGCACAACAAAACCCTCGTGGCCCAACTCTACGGCGAATTCAAGCAGTTTTTTCCGCACAATGCCGTAGAGTATTTTGTTTCCTACTACGATTACTATCAACCGGAAGCCTATATCCCCACGACGGATACCTACATTGAGAAAGACCTTTCTATCAATGAAGAACTGGAGAAGCTACGGCTGCGGGCCACATCCAACTTGCTTTCCGGCAGGCGCGACATTCTCGTGGTGGCTTCGGTGAGCTGCATTTATGGTATGGGGAACCCGACGGAATATGCCAACGGGATTATCCGGCTGCATCGTGGTCAAAATATCGGGCGGCAGGCGTTTCTGCATGGACTGGTGAACGCGCTGTACTCCCGCGCGCAGCTGGAATTCGGGCGCGGCTCGTTCCGGGTGAAAGGTGATACGGTGGACATCAACCTGCCTTATGTGGACTACGGCTACCGGATTACGTTTTTCGGCGACGAGATTGAGGAAATCGAATCCTTTGAAATCGAAAGCGGCAAACGCATTGGGCGCATGGAAACCGCAGCGATTTTTCCGGCCAATCTCTACATGGCACCGAAAGGGCAAATGGCAAGTATCATTCATGAAATTCAGGACGAGCTGGCCGCGCAGGTAGCGTATTTTCAAAGCATCAACAAACCCCTGGAAGCCCAACGGATTAAAGAGCGCGTGAACTATGATCTAGAGATGATTCAGGAACTGGGCTTTTGCTCCGGTATCGAAAACTACTCGCGCTTTCTGGACCGGCGGCTGCCCGGCACGCGCCCGTTCTGCCTGCTGGATTATTTCCCCAAAGATTTTTTGCTCATTGTGGATGAAAGCCACGTCACCATTCCGCAGATTTCCGGAATGTATGGCGGCGACCGTTCCCGCAAGCTCAATCTGGTGGATTTCGGTTTCCGGCTGCCGAGTGCGCTGGACAACCGACCGCTGAACTTCCACGAGTTTGAGCAGCAAATGAACCAAACCGTTTTCGTGTCGGCTACGCCCGGAAAATACGAGCTGGACATGACCGAAGGCGTGGTGGTGGAACAGGTGGTGCGGCCGACTGGTCTGCTCGACCCGCCAATTGAAATCCGTCCGAGCATCAACCAAATCGACGATTTGCTGGATGAAATCGACAACCGCGTGAAAGGCGGCGACCGGGTGCTGGTAACAACGCTCACCAAGCGCATGGCCGAAGAACTGGATAAATATCTCGGCCGCATCAACATCCGCAGCCGATATATCCACTCCGAGGTGGACACGCTGGAGCGGGTGGAAATCCTGCGCGATTTGCGCCTGGGAAATATCGACGTGTTGGTAGGCGTAAACCTTTTACGGGAAGGATTGGATCTTCCGGAAGTTTCTTTAATGGCCATCCTCGACGCCGACAAAGAAGGCTTTTTGCGCGATGAACGCTCGCTCACGCAGATGGCCGGCCGGGCGGCGCGGAATGCCAATGGCCTCGTAATCTTCTACGCCGATAAAATCACCGATTCGATGCAGCGGACGATGGACGAAACCGAGCGGCGCCGCGCGAAGCAGATTGCCTACAACACCGAGCACGGCATCACGCCCACGACGGTGCGCAAGAGCGTGGAGCAAATCCTGAAGCAAACCAGCGTGCTCGATATCAAGGGCGGCGACCCCAAAAAGATTGCCGCAGCCTATATGCAGCCCGATACGCCGCTGGCCCTTGCTGCCGAAGCCGGAAGCGATTATGCCAAAAAGCCCGCCGACCTGGAAAAGATTATTGCTCAAACCCAGAAGGCGATGCAGAAGGCAGCCAAAGACCTCGACTTTATGGAAGCCGCCCGCTTGCGTGATGAGTTGTTTAAATTGAAAAAGGAAGCAGGCGCGGTGTAGGATTGATTTTCCGGAAATTTCCGGAAAACAAGCCTGTTTAGGGCCATGACATTTTTATGACTCAGATCATAATGGCAGGGAGTTTGTTAAGATAGCTTTGCATTCATCAAAACCATTTGATCATGAAAAAAGGAATCATTCTCTCTCTCCTCTCTTTCGCTACCATCGCTTTTGTGGCGTGTGGGGGTGGAACCACCACGACCGAGACGACTACGACGGAGACCACTACAACCGGCGGTGCGCCTGCGCCCGAAGTCGCCGGCGGCACTGGTGTAGATGCGTATGACCCGAATCGTGGCGAAGGCAAGTTCAATGAAAGCAACGTAGATGTTTCTGGTATGGATAATGCTTTGGCTGCTAAAGGAGAATCCATCTCCCAGACCAAGTGTATGTCTTGCCACAAGACTACCGATGAAAAACTGGTTGGCCCCGGCTGGGCAGGAGTTACCAAGCGCCATACTCCGGCCTGGATTATGAACTTTATTACCAACACCGACGTGATGATTGACAAAGATCCAGCCCTGCAATCTCAACTGGAACTGTGTCTGGTGCGGATGCCCGATCAAAACCTGGATGACAACGATGCACGCGCCATTCTGGAATTTATGCGGAAAAATGATGGCGCTAAATAAGCCGTCTATTTCCGTAAAACTGTTTATAAAAATTGCCCCTGTCATTATACGCAGGGGCAGTTTTTATAAAACCAGATCCAGATTCGGTATCTTTAAAAGTTCTTTAAACAAAATCCACATTCCACACCAATCAAACACAATCATTAAAAGAGACCCAACGTCGTGGATGGGTTTGCCAGAGTTGAAAAAGCAGATCGGATGCAAAAAAAATTCCGGAAATCAGCGTTGATTTCCGGAATTTTTTGTTTGTAGAAGAGTCTTAGAATTTGAGCTTCTGCCGGCCTTCATAACGCACTTTCACCGGCAAGGTAAAGCCGCCTTTGCTGGCCCGCACCGTTCCTTCCAGCTTCACCGCCACGTCGCGCTGCGTAAGAATATCCACCGCATTGCCCAGGACATTGCTCACATCCAGGCCAATGGTTACGGGCAAGATAAAAGTGTCCTGCGCCGGAACCGTTTGGGAACTCAGCATCCGGGCGCTACCAGCGGGCCGGCTGTTGATGTAGGCGTTCAGGTCGGCATCTTTAAACGTCATGGAAAACGGATTGGGATTGTAGAATTTCAAATCCAATCCCAGTTGAAGGCCTTTGGTGCTGACACTGCCGAGGAATACCCGGTCCACGCCTTTGTATTGCAAGGCGGCCGGCGTGGCGCAGGAGGCCAGCGTGATTATCAGCGAGGCGATGAAAAGGTAGAAACTGTTTTTACGCATGACTTTGGAGTGTAAAAAGCTGTGCCGATAAGGTAGTTTGCAAAAAGAAAATGTCATTCCGACCGCAGGGAGAAATCTGCTTCCTGGACAAAAGCTGTTTGAAGCCAGCGTTTAGTACAGCCCGCCGCAGATTCCTCCCCGCACCTCGTCGGAATGACAGCCATTAGTAAGCGTTTTCCTTAGCCGTGGGGTTTCATCACCACCTTCACGCAGTCTTCTTTTCTGTTGCGGAAGATATCGTAGCCATAGGCTACATCCTGGAGCCCGATGCGATGGGTGATGATGTCGTCGAGCTTTACCTTTCCTTCGCTCACCCATGTCAGCAGGTGGTCGATGTATTTGTGAGCCGGTGCCTGTCCCATCTGAATGCCAAGGCCTTTATCAAAAATCTGCCCCACCGGGAAGTTATCGAAGTTGGTGACATACACGCCCAGCACGCTGATAAAACCGCTGCGGCGCACCGCGCTCACGCAGGCTTCCAGCACCTTCGGCGAGCCTTTCTCGAAATTCACCACCGATTTGACGCGGTCCAGAACAGTGCGCTCCGGCTCGAAACCCACGGCATCCACGCACACATCGGCACCGCGGCCCTGCGTCAGCGCCCGGATTTGCTCAATCACGTTTTTGCCGTCATCTTCCCACAAAATAGTTTCCGCGCCAGATGTGGCTTTGGCTTTGTCCAGCCGGTATTGCAGGACATCCACAATAATCACCCGCGCCGCACCGCGCAGCCATGCACTTTTGGCCGCCATAATGCCTACCGGCCCGGCGCCAAAGATGGCCACCGTCTCGCCGCCCTTCACATTCGCCCAGTCGATGCCGGTATAGCCGGTAGGGAAGATATCGGTAAGAAACAAGACCTGCTCATCGGTCAGGTTATCGGGCACTTTGCGGGGTCCAAAATCGGCGTAGGGAACGCGCACATACTCGGCTTGTCCGCCATTGTAGCCGCCATAGAGGTCGGTGTAGCCAAAGAGCGCACCGCCTTTCTGATCCAGCAGGGCGCCTTCGGGGCCGTAATGTTCGGGGTTAGAGTTTTCGCAGTTGCCGGGAAACTGGTGGTTGCAGAAAAAGCAATGGCCGCAGGCAATGGGGAAGGGCACCACCACGCGATCGCCGCGCTTGAGGTTTTTCACCCCCGCGCCCACTTCTTCTACAATGCCCATAAACTCGTGACCCAGCACCATAGGCGTGGTGGGCAAAGAGCCGTTGTAGATGTGGAGGTCGGAGCCACAGATGGCCGTGGCGGTTACTTTCAGGATAACATCCCGCGCTTCTTCGATCTTCGGATCGTCTATATTGTCGCAGGAAATGTTCTTAGGTCCGTGGAATACAGCAGCTTTCATAGGAATAGGAATAGGAATAGGGGTTTAAAGTGTTTTTATCCGTCATAAAAAACGGGCCAGATGGAAGGGATGAGGGATGAGGTAGAGACGTTGCATGCAACGTCTCAGGGAGAAGAAACCAGGAATCATAAAATGACGGTCGCTACGCGACCGCTCTGCGGGCTGTTTTTTCCTATAAAGGAGCGCTGGGGAAGTCCCCAGTGCCTATATTTTTTTATAAATGCCCTATGGGGACGTCCCCAGTACCCATATTTCATAGCAAATGCCCTGTGGGGACGTCCCCAGTGCCTATATTTCATAGCAAATGACCTGTGGGGACGTCCGCACTATCCATATTATTTTACAAATGACTACTGGGGACATCAGTACTGCTCATTCTTACCTTCAAATGGCCTGTACTGATGTCAGTGGTGCCTATATTTTTTTGCAAATGCCCACTACTGGCTCTTTTGCTACCCCGGCGGATTTAAGACATACATCAGCACTACGGCGGCAATCATCCCAATAAAATCGGCCAAAAGCCCCAGAGCCAGTGCGTTGCGACTGCGGGTAACACCCACGGAGCCGAAATACACGGCCAGCACGTAAAAGGTCGTTTCGGTGGTACCCTGCAACACTGAGGCGAGCGTTCCGGCAAACGAATCCACCCCGTGGGTTTTCATCACATCTACCATCAGGGCCTGCGCACCGGAGCCGCTGAGAGGTTTCATCAAAGCAATGGGAATGACGGGGGCCCAGTGGGTGGGCAACCCGGCGAGCTGCACCAGATGAGCAATTCCGTTGACGATATAATCCATCACGCCAGACGTCCGGAAAACCGAGATGGCCAGAAGCATCCCGATGAGGTAGGGAATGATGCGCAGCGCCACGTCGAAACCGCCTTTGGCACCTTCCACAAAGTTTTCAAACACCTTTTGTTTTTTCACCACACCGGCGGCAATAAAGGTGGTAATGAGCAGGAGGATAATCCCGCTGCCCAGCGCGCCCACGCGGGTGCCGATTTGTGCGCTCGTCATGCCGGCAGCCGTCAGGTGCTGCACGTATTGCCAAATGCCGAAGGCCATACCCCCGAAAAGAAGAAAGAAAATCAGCACCGGCAGGCGAAACAGATTGATGCGCTGGGCGATGGCCACGATAATCATCCCGGCCATAAAGGCAATGGTAGTGGCCAGCAGGGTGGGCAGGAATACATCGGCGGCGTTGAAATTCTTCAGGCCCTGCTCGGCGGCCATGGTGGCGCGGATGGCAATGACGGAAGAAGGCACCAGGGTGATGCCCGCCGTGTTGAGCACCAGAAACATAATCTGGGCATCGGTTGCGCGCTCTTTTTCCGGGTTCAGCTCTTGCAGCTCTTTCATGGCGGTGAGGCCGAGTGGGGTAGCAGCATTGCCAAGGCCCAGCATGTTGGCCGAAAGGTTCATGGTGATAGAGCCATAGGCGGGGTGGCCGGGGGGAACGTTCTTGAAGAGTACGCGGAAGAGCGGGGCCACGGCGCGGGCGAGGCTGTTGACCACGCCGGCTTTCTCGCCAATTTTCATGATGCCCAGCCACATGGCCATCACGCCGGTAAGGCCAATGGAAATTTCAAAGCCGGTTTTGGCAGCGCCGAAAAGACCGGTGAGCATTTCAGAAAGAATATTCTCCGACCCCGGTACAAACAGGGTTTTGAAAATGGCCACCACAATGCCGATGAGGAAAAAGAGAATCCAGACGTAGTTGAGCATAAGCGAAAGTAATGGTTGGAGGCACGTGGTGCCGTTGGAGTTATACGTTTTGGATGTGATTTCTGATGTTGGATTTATGGATGCAACGTTTCCAACGCCCCAAGGGCTTCAACGTTCCGCCGAGGCGGAATTCCAACGGTTTACCTCCAACGGCATCGCCTCCAACAAAAAAATCCCGCAACGTGGTTGCAGGATTTTTCAAAAAATTTCCGGAGTTGGTTACGGCATGGGAGCAGCAACGGTGTCGGTGGTCATTGGGGCGGTTCCCATGGTATCCATCGGCATTGCGTTGGGATCGGCCATTGGGTCAGACTCGCCCATGTTGCCCATACCGTTCAGTTGGTCTTGCTTGCTCCAGGAAGCGAGCCACTTGCCTTTTTCCTTTACCATTTTCAGGGTTTGGGTACCGGGCACCTGCTCTTTGCCGTCGGGCTTCAGGGTGTAGGTTACGGTAGCGTTGTTGCCATCTTCTTTCACATCGGTTACGTTCACCACGGCAGCCTTTGCTTGTTGCTTAGCCGTGTCGCCCATCATGCCGGCAAACTGTGCCATCATGTCCAGTTGCTTTTTGGTGTCTTCAGTCGCGTATTTTTTGGCGTCTTCATACTCCATGCGGTAGAAAGAAGTCAGGTACTTTTCAGCCGTGTCTTTTGGAGAACCGCCAGAGCAGCTGGTCAGGGTGAAGGCGCCGATCATGACGGCAGCCAACAGGAAAACGATTTTTTTCATAGAGAAAAGATTTGTGTTAGTTTTTTTGAAGGGGGCAAAGGTGATTATTTATACCGAAAAGACCAAATGATTTTAGCCAATGGATGGCTGTATAAATCATCCACTGCGATGTACTCAAAACCACCGGTGTGACTTTTCGAAAAAAGAGTTTCCGGAAATCCGGCTTGCTGAAAAGCTTTATAAACAAATTCGGCGCAGTAGAGCTGGCTGTCGGTCGCGAGGTCAAACTGCATGTCGAAAGTCCGGCCTTCCCGAAACCAGGATTGCGATTTTAGAATGATGGCTGCCTTTTCGGCATCACTCATCGGGAGACGACACACGCCGCCGCCTTCGTTGAAACGCGGGTCGAAAAACCGCTCCGGTGTTTCCCGCTGAATGTGGGCATCCGGATTGTCTTCGCCGCCGATGCTGTGATAAATCCAGGGCTGTCCGGCTTCTATCGAGACAATGCCACAATGCGAGTACAACCGGTTTTTTTGGTTCATCGCGCGCAGTGCATGGCTCGTGGCATCCGCGCCCGTACGCAGCACAATGTCGCCGGTTTGAAGCAGCAGCGCAGCCTCCGAAATCATGCGCAGATTTTCCGGTTTCCACTCGCGGTGCAGGGCAGAATCAGCAGCCGTGAGTACCTCACTTTGAGCCGGATTCTGCGGACGGCAACCGGCCCCGAAAAGGACTAATGAAAGGCCGGTTATCAAGCGGAAAAAGCCGTTGTAGAAAACTCGAAAACGCACGGTGCAAAGTTCTTGAAGCAGCCTAGCAATCTTCTGTTTCGGCGAAGGTAAAAAGTTGATAAAAACGGTGGTTGAAGAACCTAAAATGCACGTGAAACAAGGAAGGTTTTCTGTTTCACAACGATGAAGGCAGTTAAACTTCCGGAGAAAAATTCAGCGGACAAAACAAGGGTTTAAAAATCACTTTCGCTTTTATATATTTGCACAAAGCATTGATAATCAAAGCAAAGTTCTGCTTTTCGTCATTATTAGACACTTTTTGTTGGAGCCTTCAAATCTTCTGTGGAACATTTTTGAGCCGATTAAACAAAAAAAATCACGTGGAACATTCCGCAAGTACAATTCTGTGAAACGGCGTGGCGGATCGGACATCTGGAACCGCTTGAAGCAGCGCTTTATCATGAGACTGCCGGCAGGTTGAAAGTAATTTTTGAAAGGCAGCGAAAGGGGTAAAAACAGCGATGGCATAGACGCCAAAGCAAGCCAGGATTCCAGAGCCAAATGGCACCTCTGAGCCAGCCGTTTTCAACAGTGCTCTTTCCGAAAATTTCCGGAAAACCCCTCTTAAAATTTGGCAGTTCAAAACGCATTTAAAGGGTCTCTCAGAAGGGTAGATTTCCGGAAATCCGGGGCTTTCTACAGACATCTCTTAAAGGAATTAGAACCTTCTTTTTGGGGTTCAAACAAACCTTTCGGCAGCGGCCACCAACAGGGTTTTTGACCTTGATTTTTCAAACTGAATACAGAGGATTAAGCAGATTTGATTTTCCTAAAAGAGTCTTCGGCGTAGGTGCGGGAGGTTTATTTTCCGGAAAAATCCTTCAGGAAGAGGGGGAAATCTGATTCTGGATTTTACCTGTTTGAAGGGCTTTCACAGACCCAAAAACAGGGTTCTCACAATTGTCATTTTCCGGAAATGACCGCGCCTCAAAATGAATTTTTATCCGGAAGCACCTCTGACAAAAGTCTTCTTTTCGCCTGAATCGCGCTGATAAGTATACTCCAAAGAGGTCTTTTTACAGGCACAAGTTTGCTTTTTCCATGCCGGAATTTCGACATCAAAAGGGGGATTTGCTTCCGCAAAAACACGGTTTTCTTGATCCTGTCATGTCATCTCAGAAGCAGTCTTTGAATGCCTTTGACTCTTTTTACGAGTCCGGTGAAGTAGGTAAAAAGGTCATTTTTGGTTGAAAACCGTTTCGAAGAAGAACCTGTTTATTCGTTCAAAAGAAAGACTACAGGCCGAAATACCAGGCGATAGCCTTTATTAAAGTCCACTTAAAGATGGTTGTTATGCGGAAATTTTTCCGGAAATCAAGGCTTTTTTCTCACCGGAAATGGCGCTTTGGAAATTTACTGAAGGTCGTTTTCAACCAAGTTTCACTGTTTATCAAGCAAGCTTCAGAGGCGATAACACGGCTTTTTTAAGTAGTTTTTTTACGCTAACAGGCCACGGCTTAACTCTAAATGCTACACAGCTACAGCTATAATACTACTATCAGAACAGCTGGCTAACCCGCATTTTCACCAAAAGATTCAGCGGTCTTTTAGAATGAACGATCGGGAAAACCAGCAGAGATGGCCGGGCAATCCCCAACCGACGGCCTGGAAAAGATGAAAGCAAGTACCGAAAATCGGTCTTTCTTTAGGCATTCCGGACTTTATCAGAAACACGCAGGAATTGCTAGAGGCACTATCCAGCATCTAAAAAGTAGCTGTTCTTCTTTCAGACATACTGCCGATTCTGGTAAAAAACAGGGCAGATCATGACATTCAAAGCATTCAACCGGAGTCTGCACAATAGGGCAGGAACGTGCTTTTTTCCAGTCTTCAAAATGGCTTCTAAGACCATTTTGAATTGCTTTCGAAAGCCACAATACGTACTTGGAAACTTGCTTTTCATTCCACAAAAGGTGTAAAAAACAAAACGCCGCTCTGTCCAGAGCGGCGTTTTGTCAGGATTGAATTACCTGTAAAGAGAACTTAAGCTTCTACTTTCAGTTGCTTTTGGTATTTCGCACGGTCGTTTTCGTCGAGCATGGTTTTGCGGAGGCGAATGCTTTGCGGTGTAACCTCAATGCATTCATCCGGCTGGATGTACTCCATGCATTCCTCCAAAGTCATCAGAATTTTCGGGGCAATGCTGGTAGCCGCGTCTGCACCGGAAGCCCGGTGGTTGGTCAGTTTTTTGGCTTCTACCGCGTTCACATTCAGCTCACCTGGCTTGATATGCTCGGCCAAGATCTGCCCTGCGTATACTTCTTCGCCCGGATCTACAAAGAAAGAACCGCGGTCCTGAAGCTTATCAATAGAGTAGGCCGTTGTGGTACCGGTGAATTTCGAAACCAAAACGCCATTATTCCGGCCTGGAATGGTTCCTTTCCAAGGCTTGTATTCCCGGAAACGGTGTGCCATCACGGCTTCGCCAGCGGTTGCTGTCAGCATTTGCGAACGCAGTCCGATCAAACCACGGCTCGGAATATCAAACTCCAGATGCTGCATTTCGCCTTTGGTTTCCATAATCAGCATTTCGCCTTTGCGCTGCGTCACCAGGTCGATTACTTTTCCGGAAAATTCGGCCGGCACATCTACCACCAGCGTCTCGTAAGGCTCGCATTTGCGCCCATCGATTTCTTTTACGATTACCTGCGGCTGACCAACGGTGAGTTCATACCCTTCGCGGCGCATGGTTTCTACCAATACCGAAAGGTGCAAGATACCCCGACCAAAAACCAGGAATTTATCGGCGTCGTCGGTATCCTGAACGCGCAGCGCGAGGTTTTTCTCCAGTTCTTTGTACAGGCGATCGCGGATGTTGCGGCTGGTTACAAATTTTCCTTCCCGTCCAAAAAACGGCGAGTTGTTGATGGAAAACTGCATGTTCATCGTTGGCTCGTCAATTGCGATGACTGGCAGGGCTTCCGGCTTTTCAAAATCGGCGATGGTTTCACCAATATTGAAATCTTCCACACCTACGACCGCGCAAATATCACCAGCGCTTACTTCACTTACTTTCTTCTTGCCCATGCCTTCAAAGGTGTACAGCTCTTTGATGCGGCCTTTTACGAAGCTGCCATCGAGTTTACACAATTGGAAAGGCTGGCCTTCTTTCACGGTTCCACGCGTTACTTTTCCGATGGCAATCCGGCCCAAGAAGGAAGAATAATCGAGCGAAGTGATTTGCATTTGCAACGGACCCTCGGCCACTTTAGGTTCCGGAACTTTTTCCAGAATCATGTCGAGCAGGGGGGTGATGTCTTCCGTTTGATTCAGGGAGGTGTTGTACCAGCCCTGCTTGGCCGAGCCATAAAGGGTAGGGAAGTCCAGCTGCTCTTCAGTCGCGTCGAGTTGGAAAAACAGTTCAAAAACCTGATCGTGAACTTCTTCCGGACGGCAATTGGGTTTATCCACCTTGTTGATCACCACAATTGGGTGCAGTCCCAGGTTCAATGCTTTTTGAAGCACAAAACGGGTTTGTGGCATGGGGCCTTCGAAAGCATCCACCAACAGCAAAACACCGTCGGCCATTTTCAAAACGCGCTCTACTTCGCCACCAAAATCGGCGTGACCGGGAGTGTCAATGACATTGATTTTGACGTCTTTGTAGGTAACGCTGATGTTTTTGGCAAGAATGGTAATGCCGCGTTCCCGCTCCAGGTCGTTATTGTCCATCAGGAGCTCACCAGTTTCCTGGTTGTCGCGAAATACTTTGGTTTCGTGGATAATTTTATCCACCAAGCTGGTTTTGCCATGATCTACGTGCGCAATGATGGCAATGTTGCGAATATTCATTTGGGATTAAAAAGTGCTGTGGGAAAGGTCCAGGGACACGAAAAGCCGTACAGAGACGGCCTTTCAAAAAGTTTTGGATGCGGGCATCCTATCGTAAAAACCGGGTGCAAAAGTACAAAAGCCAAATTTAATTATTTGCTTTTTGGCTTTTTTAAGGTAATAAAAATCAGTTAAGCTTGAAAGGCATTTCCAGGGAGAAAGCAGGAATCCGGACTTCAAAATGATTTCCGGAAATAAGGTCCGCCATGCCGTAATAACCCGACATCCGCCCGATTTCGCCAGCCAATTGACAACCGGAAACGTACACAAATTCTTCGCCGCTTTCGAGAACCGGCTGCTGCCCAACAACCCCTTCACCGTCTACCGTTCGCAGGTTTTGGTGACAATCCATGATATCCCAATGCCGCGTCAAAAGCTGAATCGGTGCTTCTTTCAGATTTTTGATGTGAATGCGGTAAGCAAAAATATAGATGCCATTTTCGGGTTGACTGGCGTTAAACTGGTATTGCGTTTCCACGCGAACGCGAACGCCGGCGGTAACCGCTTCATTCAACGGGGGATAATCGGTTGTTTTCATGTTGCCATCAGGGTGTTGAGTGATTCTTTAATCAGGCTGCCTTCAAAGCCTCTTCCAAGAAGATAACGGGTGATTTTTGCGTTCTGCATCCAGGCAGGCTCTTTTTGGTGTTTTTCCAAAAGCCGTTCGCAAAGCTGCAAAAGGGTTTTTTCGTAGGTGGCTTCGTCTATTTCTGCAAGACCTTTTTTAATGCAGTAGTCTGAAACCTGCTTTTGTTTGAGGTGCATTTTAATCTTATTGCGCCCCCATTTCTTCATACTAAACTTGCCACGGCTGTAGGATTGTGCAAACCGCTCTTCATTCAGCAGGTTGGCTTCTATCAATTCGGCAACGAGCTGGTCGGCATATTCCCGATCGGCACCCAGTTCGAAGAGCTTTGAAAGCACTTCCCCGTGGCACCGTTCCTGGTAATTGCAATATTTATAAATGGCCGTCCGGATTTCCATACTATCCTCTTTTATCTGCCAAACCGAACCAGCAAGACCTGAATATCGCTTGGATTTACACCGGAGATTCGTCCTGCCTGGCCCAGCGTGGCTGGTTTCACTTCTGATAGTTTTAGCCTTGCTTCCATAGATAACGCCGGAATCTCCATATAGTTGATGTTTTCCGGAATTTTGAGGTTCTCCAGCTCCCGGATCTTGAGAGCCATCTCCTTTTCCTTCTCAATGTAGGTTTGATACTTCAGGCTGATTTCTGCCGCTTCTATGCTTTCAGGGTTTACATTTTCCGGAACTACGGGCAGGTCGCCCAGCAGCGATTGAAGTTTTCCAGAAGTCATTCCGGGACGTAAAAGTAGCTTCTCAAGTCGTGTTTTTTCCGAAATGCCGGTTACATTCTGTTCTACCGCAGGGGCGTTGAAAAGGGCAGGGGAGATACCGGTTTCTTTCCAGTAAGTGCGGATAGCTTCGATTTCGTTTTTCTTTTGAAGGAGTTTTTGATAACGGGCTTCGCTGGCGAGTCCAATTTTATAAGCCTTTTCAGTAAGGCGCATATCAGCGTTATCCTGCCGAAGGAGTGTGCGGTATTCGGCGCGACTGGTTAACATCCGGTATGGTTCGTCGGTGCCTTTG
>JAEWBT010000113.1 GCA_023391015.1 Bacteroidota bacterium | reverse complement strand
GCACGCCGTCGTGGATGACAATGGCAATATCGGTGATGCCTGCGGCCGATGCATGGCTTCCCGTCGTTTCAATATCTACTATCGCATACAGCATCGCAAACGCAAAAATACAGTAACGAAAGAGAGGACCGAAAGGTTGGGTTGGAATTACACTCCTCGCGCGGGAGTTAGTGAAGCGCTCCCGTGTGTATTTGAAAGGCCAGTCTCCGACTGGCTCTGGAGGCAGTCACAGACTGCCAACTTCTATAGACACGAGTGCCGCTTCGCGAACACTCGCGCCAGAATGACTTTCCGGAAAACCGGCCTTGATTTCCGGAAATAAAAATGCTCCATAAGGGGTTTAACCTTTCTCTTTCAGCATTGCTTCGGCGCGGACAATGTCTTCAGGATGGTCGATTTCCACACCCATGTATTCGGTAATGGCCATGCGCAGGGGAACGCCATGCTCCAAGAAACGCAAACATTCAATTTTTTCGGTGCGCTCCAGCGGTGTGGCTTCCCAACGGGTAAACTGCATCAGGGCTTCTTTCCGGAACGCATACACGCCGATGTGCTCATAATACGGCAGTTTCACACTTTCGTCGCGGATGTAAGGAACGGGGCTGCGGGAGAAAAACAAGGAATTGCCCCGCAAATCCAACGCCACTTTTACATAGTTGGGGTCGGCTATCAGGCGCGGGTCGTGGAGTTCCTGCACCAGCGAGGCTACCTGCACCTGAAGCGCATCTTCGCCGCCAAAAAGAGCCAAAAGCTTTTCCAGTGGCTCGCGCTGCACGAAAGGCTCATCGCCCTGCACGTTCACGAAAATATCGGCGGCGCGGTCGGCGGCGGCTTCGGCAATACGGTCGGTGCCGCTTTCAAACGGACGTGTGCTCCGGAAAACGTTGCCCCCCACCCGGCTGATTTCGGCGGCAATTTCATCGCTGTCGGTTACCACAACCACTTCCGCAAAAAGGCCGGTGGCCAAGGTAGATTCGTAGGTGCGCTGAATAACAGATTTTCCGGAAATCTGCGCCAGCATTTTTCCCGGAAACCGGCTGGCATCCATACGGGCCGGAATCAAAGCGATAACGCGCATAAGTTCATGTTTTATGTGTCATGTTTTATGTTTCATGGAACATGACACAATTTTTTTAGCGTTTAGAATCAATAAAGGCGGTTGCCAGGGCCATCCAGCCGGCCACGAAAAGCAGGCCGCCAATGGGCGTGATGATGCCAACCGGCCCCAAGCCAACACCGTTGTTTTTGAGAAATACCAACAAATAAATACTGCCGCTGAATAGCAAAATGCCAACGCCGAAAAGAATCGTGGCAATGCGCAATGACTTGGTTTGCCGGAAGGCATACAGAAGACCGGTAGCCAGCAGGGCAAAGCTGTGATACATCTGATAGCGCACGCCGGTCTCAAAGGTCGCCAACTGCTCGGGCTGCAAGACTTCTTTCAAAGCGTGTGCCCCGAAGGCACCCAAAATAACGGCCAGGGCCGCCAAGAGCGCGCCCAGAATCAGGGCCGGACGGTAAAGCATCATAGTCGGGTAAAGGTAGCCTCTGTTAATCCTTCTACCGAAATGGTGTGATGGGCTCTTTGATAAAACGGTTCGCGCGCTGCGAGCAGTTGTGATAGCTTTTCCAGGAGTTCATCTTCGCCGAATCCGGCCAGCAGCGGGCGGGTATTTACTTCGGACTGAATGCGATCGGCCAGCAGGGAAACAGGGGCATTTAAATACACCACCGTTCCGGCTGCTTTTAATCTCTCCAGATTATCAAAGTAACAGGGTGTTCCACCCCCCGTAGCCAGCAAGTCCCAATTGGGAGAAAGCAGCACTTCTTGAAGTACTTCGCTTTCGAGTTTCCGGAAACCGGCTTCGCCTTTTTCAGTAAAGATTTGCGGAATGGATTTTCCGGAAATCCGCGTTATTTCCATATCCAAATCAAGCGCTACGCCCTCCCAGCCAGCCGCCAGCCGATGCGCCCAGCAACTTTTTCCGGAACCGGGCATGCCGATAAGGATGAGTCGACGCTGAAGCAGATTCATGGTATTATATAATTCGTTTAGACAAGGTAAATAAACATTTCCGCCAACCAAGCAGCGGAGTCTTCGTAAGCACGCACCTGCATTTTTCTCAGATTCCGCCTTTGGCGGAATGACAAAACGGAGACAAGATTACAGAATGCCTATAACCCGAATACTTTTGTTTTGTCACCCCACTGAAAGGCGGGGTCTCACAATTGTGCATCTTTTTTCGGGATTCCGCCTTCGGCGGAATGACAAAACATAAAAGTGAAAAGGAGACAGGAGACAAGCCTTATTGCTGTTTTTTCAAAAACCGGATCATCATCAAAAAGGCGTTCTGAACGGCCAACTCTTTGTTGCGGATGCGGTCGTTGGCAAAGTGAAAGGTTTTGGTTTCTTCTCTTTTGTCCATCACCACTGCCATGCAAACAGTGCCGCCGGGTGCATGCTCGTCGCCCTGTTTATCCAGCCAGCCGGTGATGCCAAAACCAATATCGGCTTTAAGCACCTGGGCCGCTCCGCGCGCCATTTCCAGCGCCACGGCTTCGCTCACGATGCCTTGCGCGTCGATGGTTCGTTGGGAAACATCGATTAGATTCACTTTTACTTCCGGCTGGTAGGCCACAACGCTGCCCTGCAGATAGCCGGAAGCGCCGGGAATCTGGGTTTGCAGATGGGCAATGCAGCCGCCCGTGCAGCTTTCGGCAAGGCCCAGTTTCCAACTATTCTCTTCCAGAATTCCGGAAAGAATCTCCTGCATTGGCAGGTCGCTCTGCGCAACCACGTATTTTTCCAATCGTTCGGCAAGCCTGTCGCTCCACCCCTGCATCTCAGCTTCAATATTTTCGCGATCGCCTTCCGTGCAGCTCAATCGCAGCCGCAAAGAGCCCAGGCTCGGCAGGTAGGCCAGCTGGATGTAAGAGGGCAAGCTTTCTTCTATATCCTGGATTTTTTCGGCAATAAAACTCTCCCCTTCGCCGCCTACCAGAATATTCTGAAACAGCATTGGATGAAGCGAAAACCGCTCTTTAAGGCGCGGCAAAACCGCCGTTTCCATTAAATGGACCATCTCGTGGGGAACGCCTGGCATCGAAACCACAATTTTTCCTTCCTTTTCAAACCACATCCCCGGTGCGGTTCCTTTTTCGTTGAACAGCACCGTGCAGGCCTCCGGAACATCTGCTTGCTTTGCATTGCGCTCCAGCATGGGTTTGTTTCGTTTCCGGAAAAAGGATTCTACGTGCGCCAGCACTTTTTCGTCGGTGCGCATTCCGCCGCCAAAATAGCCAGCCAGTGTGGGTTTGGTAATATCGTCGGCGGTGGGGCCGAGGCCGCCGGTCATCAGGATGACATCTACCTTTTTCAGCTCGGCGTCCAGCGTTTCTACTATCGCTTCTTTCGCATCGGCAATGGCGATGCGGCGGACTACCTGAATACCTAGTTTCACCAGTTCTTTGGCCATCGCGGCGCTGTTGGTGTCTATGACTTGTCCAATCAGCAGTTCATCGCCAATGGTGATGAGTGTGGCGGTCTTTTTACCTTTTGTTTCCATCAATTTTATTCGCTAAAAAATGGTTCCAGCCGCTCCCACATTTGCGGGTGCATTTTCACTTTTTCGCCTTTTTCAAAATCATAAAACACCAGCGACACGCTGCCGGTATTCAGCAGTTCGCCTTTTTCGTTGAAGATTTCGTGGTGAAACTCAATGACGCTGCCTTCG
>JAEWBT010000061.1 GCA_023391015.1 Bacteroidota bacterium | reverse complement strand
CCCTCCTGCAAAACTTCCGGACCCCCCTGCAAAACTTCCGAACCCCTTTACAAAACTTCCGGACCCTCCTGCAAAACTTCTACCCCCCTTACACTTTTGCAGGGGGGGTAAAAAAAATAAGGGGGGGTAAAAAATTTAAGACGGGGGGGTGGAAAAAGAATCCAAAAACGCTTGGCTTCTTTCACCATTGTTTGTTTTCCCGGGTTAGGGCGTTTATTTTTCACAAAATGCACCCCATTCCCGAAGGCTATTGTTTATTTGCCGTCTTCCGGGCAATTTTCAATAAAGGGCTTATGCTTTCAACTTTTCGGGGACAGGTGGCTGCGCTCTTGATGGCAACAGTTGTATGCGCTTCCTGTCATCCGGGCAAGACGCTTCAGTTTGGCAAAACCGTTTGCGATCAGCAGCGGTTGGGGGAGATGTATCTACCGGCACCTTCGCAGCCCTATCCGCTGGCCGAGACCGATACGGCATTGACCGCCCGCTTCACGTCTGGCGACCTCAACGCGGCCCATGCCATTGGCATCCTGCCTTATCTGGGCGAGTATGTTGCCGTGCAAAAAACCAACCGGCAGGCGCCCACGCTGGAAACCCGGTTGCGATTGCTTCAGATTTCCCAGAAAATCAGTCGCCGGATTTCGCTGGCTTCCATGGAAATCGCCGCCGTGAGCTCGGAGCTGGACTGCGAAGATGAAAAGCTGACGCAGATGGCCGATTTTATGCAGAATAAAGAAAACAAACGGGAAACGCGGCTCACGGTTTTGTCGATCACTGCGGCTGCCGTCAGCGATCTGGTGCCACCGTTTTTGCCGGATAACAAAGAAAAACTGGGCAACGTCATTACCATCGCGGCGGGTGCGGTGGGCGCCACGCTGGGTGCCATGATTTTGTTTAATGAGCGCAAAGTAGTGGTAGAACATCCCCGCAATGCCCTGCGCGATGTGTGGGAAGGAAAAGCCAACACCGATATTTTTCCGCCCCTGATCTGGTATTATCTCAAAAATCCCAATCCCGATGCACCTGACCCCCGCTCGCTGCGCGAGCGCCTGCTGCAACGCTGGCAGCGTTTTGGGCAGATAGAAGAGCCTTCCGGCAAAGAAAAGGTGAAATTGCGTCATCTCTATTTTGGCGATGGCGGCGAATACACTACCGGCGAGCTGTATAACCGCGCTGGTATGTATGACCAACTGGAATCCTACATCCGGCTCATTAGCCAGGACCTGGCCCACCTGCTGCGCTCCTTTGAAAGGCTGGAGGAAGGGTGAAATTTCCGGAAATAAAGACGCCATTTCCGGAAAACCGACTGCACGTACCCTACTTTTGAAGCCCGAAAATCTTTTGCCTTTCTGATGTCGAAAATTCATGCAGCCATCACCGCCGTTGGCGGGTACGTTCCGGAATACATCCTGACCAACGCCGAACTGGAAACCATGGTGGATACCAACGACGAGTGGATTTTGTCGCGCACCGGCATTGCCGAGCGCCGCATCCTGAAAGGCAAAGACCAGGGCACCTCGGTGATGATGGTGGAGGCAGTGAAAGGGTTGCTGGATAAAAAAGGCATCTCGCCTTTGGAAATCGATCTTGTGATTTGCGCCACCACCACGCCGGACATGCAGTTTCCGGCCACAGCCAATATCGTTGCCGATAAAGTGGGGATGAAAAACGCTTTCGGCTATGATGTGAATGCGGCCTGTAGCGGCTTCTTGTTTGCCCTCACCACCGGCGCGCAGTTTATCGAAACCGGAAAATACCGGAAAGTGCTGGTCGTGGGCGGCGATAAAATGTCGTCGATCATCAATTACGAAGACCGGCAAACCTGCATCATCTTTGGTGATGGCGCGGGCTGCGTGTTGCTGGAGCCCAATACCGAGGGCAACGGCCTGATCGACGCGGTGCTGAAAAGTGACGGCTCGGGTGCGGCTTATCTCCACCAAAAGGCCGGCGGCTCCATGCGCCCCGCCACGATGGAAACAGTGATGGCGCAAGAGCATTTTGTGTATCAGGAAGGACAAACGGTATTCAAATTTGCCGTAAAAGGCATGGCCGATGTGAGCGCCGAAGTATTGGAGCGCAACGGACTGACCGGCGAAGATGTGGCCTGGCTGGTGCCCCACCAGGCCAACAAACGCATTATCGACGCCACGCGCCAGCGCATTGGACTGCCCGAAGAAAAGGTAATGCTCAACATCCACCGCTACGGCAACACGACTAACGGTACGTTGCCTTTGTGTTTGTGGGAATGGGAAAGCCAGCTCCGGAAAGGCGACAACCTCGTGCTTGCGGCCTTTGGCGGCGGGTTTACGTGGGGCGCTATTTATCTGAAATGGGCCTACGACAGCACGGCTGAAAGCAAATAGGAAGATATTAGAATTAAGAAAGCCGGAAAATCCACTGGATTTTCCGGCTTTCTTGATAAGAGGAGATTGGCCTCAACGCCCGAATTTAGTTCCCAGCGTGTAGCGATAACCAATGGCGTAGTTGATGTAGCCATCGTTTTTAGCTTCTTTGCTGTTCCAGTTGGAAATGCCGTCCAGGTAATCGGTCGTGGTATAGTGGCGGGAGGCTTCGATAAAGGCGGCATGCGTACCGTTGATCTTCCACAAAGCCCCTAATGTTACCGGAAAAACAAGTGTTCCGGTGATAGGCGACTTCTTGAAATCACGCTCATAATATTGCTCTTCGCCGTAGGTGTGGGCGTAGCGGTAGGGCATTAAAGTATCACCCAGCTTGGTATTGGTGAAAGCATACCCAATACCCACGCCTACATAAGGCGTAATGTCAAAACGCCAGCTTTCCCGCTTGTCCTGAATAAAACCGAAAAGGTCCACGATTGCGTTGAGCGTAAACTCATTTACCACGCAGGTCATGCTGATCTGGCGCTCTTTCCGGAGTTTGCTTTCATCGGCCTCTGCTTTTTGGTAATTGCTGTTGTCATTTCCATATAACTTAGTACCCAGGTAATTAAGCCGTACCCGGAAGGCTGGAGTCAGCTCATACTCTGCGCCCAGTTTCAGGCTGGGAGCAAAGTCGTAAGTCGCACCGAACACACCGTATTTCCGGGGCAACAAGTCGCCCAGATAGTTTTGACCGCCGATGGCCGCAGAAAACGAAACCCTGTCTTTGTCTAAGAAAGGCCGGTCGCTGCTGGAATTCTGGGCTTGTGCCGAATGAAGAAAGGCAGTGGCTGTGAGTAGGGCAGTAGTGAGGAAAAGCTTCAAAACAAAGGGGAGATTGGTTTGTGAAGACAAAAATATTCCGAGAATCCGGTTTTTCTAATTTGGGGAAATAATATGTCTTTCCGGAAATATGGGTTTGCCTTAGCCAATAGCAGCCTCCAGGTCGGCAATCAGGTCGTCTGCGTCTTCGATGCCCACACTCAGGCGTATCAGCCCATCGGCCAGGCCGTTTTGGATGCGCTCTTCGCGAGGAATGGAGCCGTGGGTCATGGATGCCGGGTGGCCGATCAGCGATTCCACACCGCCCAGTGATTCGGCCAGCGAAAACAGTTTGGTGCGGGTCAGGACGCGGTTAGCCGCCTCAATGCTGTCGTCTTTTAATACAAAGGAAATCATACCGCCAAAGCCGCGCATTTGCTTTTTGGCCACTTCGTGGTTGGGATGATCTTCAAAGCCACACCACAGCACCTTGCTTACGGCAGGGTGACTACGCAGCCAGCGGGCAATTTTTTCGCCATTTTCGCAGTGGCGCTGCATCCGCACGTGGAGCGTTTTAATACCGCGGAGCACCAAGAAGCAATCCTGCGGGCCCGGCACACCGCCGCAGGCATTCTGAATGAAAGCCAGCTTTTCCGCAATTTCATCTTTGCTGGTAATCACGCAGCCATGCACTACGTCGGAGTGTCCGCCGAGGTATTTCGTAGCCGAGTGCAGCACCATTGTGGCACCCCAGTCGAGCGGGTTTTGCAGGTAAGGCGAGGCAAACGTGTTGTCTACCAGCAGCTCCAGGTTGTGTTTTTGAGCAATAGTGGCACAGGCTTCAATATCCACAATGCTCAGCAGCGGGTTGGTAGGGGTTTCTACCCAGATCAGCTTTGTTTTTGGAGAAATTTTTGCCTCAATATTTCCGGGATTGCGCATGTCCACAAAATGGAACACGATACCGTATTTGGCAAAAACCTTTGTAAAAATCCGGTAGGTTCCGCCATACAGGTCATTGGAAACAATCACTTCATCGCCGGGTTCCAACATACGCATCACGGCATCCGTCGCGGCCATTCCGGAAGCAAAACACAAAGCATGTTTGCCGTTTTCGATCGCCGCCAGCGCAGCTTGCAGCGCATCGCGCGTCGGGTTTTGGGTGCGGGCATATTCATAGCCTTTGTGGTCGCCCGGGGCCGCCTGCACATACGTTGAAGTTTGATAAATCGGCGTCATGATGGCTCCGGTCGTCGGGTCGGGCTCCACGCCGGCGTGAATCAGTTTGGTATTGAGCTTCATAGAAGGCGAAAGTACGGCTAAAGCTGTTGGAGGCGTTGCCGTTGGAGGCGTTGCCGTTGGAGGCGTTGCCTTTTATTTCTTAAGGTGCCGCAAGGTGCAACACAAACAAGAAATCGTTTCCAATGCCCGAAGGGCTCCAACACGCAGTTCCAACGTGAAACTCCAACGCCGAAGGCTCCAACAGCCCACAGGGCTTAATATTGCAACATGACACAGGCAACCTTGCTGCAACCCGGCGTTTTGCACAATCTGGAGCTGCTGACCCGACAGGTAATGGAAGGTTTTATCATCGGGTTGCACCGAAGCCCGTTTCATGGCTTCTCGGCCGAGTTTGCCGAGCACCGCCTCTACAACGCCGGCGAGCCGCTGCGCCATGTGGACTGGAAGGTTTTTGGGCGCACTGATAAGCTGTTTTCCAAACGTTTTGAAGAAGAAACCAACCTGCGCTGCTGCATTGCTATTGATGAATCGGCGTCGATGGCCTTTCCGGAAAATAGTGTCCATGTAACCAAATACCAGTTCGCGCTCGTAGCCGCCGGGGCACTTCTGCAATTGTTGCGCCGCCAGCTCGACGCTGCCTCACTGGGGTTTTTCACCGACGACGTTCACCAACTGACCGCTGCCCGTTCCGCCCCGCGTCATTACCAGCAGTTGATTTCGATGCTGGAAAATCGTTTGCACCAGCCGCCAACGGGGCGCAGTACCTCTATTGGGGCTTCGCTTCATGCGCTGGCCGACCGCTTGCCGCGCCGCTCGCTGGTAGTGGTTTTTACCGATACACTGGAAGCCGACAACAACCTTCTGGGCGTGCAGGACGCCCTACAACACCTGCGGTTCAACAAACACGAAGTGATTGTTTTTCAGGTTTTGGATGGACAGAAAGAACGACAGTTTGCCTTTGAAAACCGGCCCTACGAGTTTGTGGACCCGGAAACCGGCGAAACGGTTCGGGTGCAGGCGGCCCAGGCACGCGAGGCTTATCTTCAGGCCCTGAACAGCCATCTGGCGCAGCTCCGGAACTATACCCTTCAAAACCGCATCGACCTCGCCGAGGTGGAGATTGCCGAGCCGGTAGAAGATGTGCTGCGGCGCTTTCTGGCCCGTCGTCGGCTTTTAATGTAAGCATAAAGGGTTGTATGCCCTTTTTACGTACCTTTGCACTCCTTTATTTAAAAGGAGAAAAAGGTCTTTTCCCAAAAAGGCCTTTGTTGGAACGCCTCGCCGGGCGTTTTTGTTAACCGCAGAGATGAAACACAGTCGCGAATTTGAGATTGCCTGGATGGGGCTTAAGCCCGGCGTTCACGAGTATCAATATGAACTCGGCGACCGCTTTTTCCGGGATATGGACGCGCCGGCCGAGTTTTCGGACTGGAATGTAGTGGTGAAGGTGCGCTTCGACCGGCAAATGTCGTTTTTTCGCCTGCACTTTGATGTAGGTGGAAAAGTAACCGTAGCCTGTGACCGTTGTGGCGATCCGTTTCCGCTCCAACTCTGGGATGAATTTGACTTGCTCATCAAATTGAGCGGCGAGGAAGACGCCGTTGGAACGGAAGATGATGCCGATATGGTGGTGATCCCCCGTTCTGAAACAGTGATCAACCTGGCAGAATGGCTGTATGAATTCAGTCTGCTCAGCGTTCCTCTGCAACGTATTCACCCCAATGTGAACGGCCAACCGGGCTGCAACACCCAAGCCCTGCAACTGCTGGGTAAGCTCGCCGAGCCCCACCCCGCCGAAGACGAAGACGCCGACCGGCCTGCCGAGGGCGACAGCCGCTGGGAAGGCCTCAAAGCCTTTAAAGACAAAAACTTTGACGACAACTAACCTTTTTTAATAACCCCCGATTTTTAATTTTCAACCATGCCAAATCCTAAGCGCCGCCACTCCCAACAACGCAGTGCCAAACGCCGCACCCATTATAAAGCTGCTGTTCCCACCTGGAGCGTAGATCCGGTTACCGGCGAAAGCCATTCCCGCCACCGCGCCCACTGGTCTGAAGGTAAACTTGTGTACCGCGGTCGTGTAATCGTGGACAAAACACCTGCTACCCCGGAAGCCGATACCAACACGCCATCTGCCTAAAAAAGCTTTTCTTCGCTTTTTTAAAGCCTTATGATGACCATCGCGCTGGATGTCATGGGTGGCGACTATGCCCCCAAAGAAGCCATTGAAGGTGTACGCCTTTTTCTGGAAGATGCTGCCTGGCCGGCCACCCGCCTGCTTTTGGTGGGGTGCCGCGAGGCTGTGACGCCTCTGCTGTCGGCCTTGCCGGCAGATAGCAACTACTCTTTTGTAGAAGCGCAGGAAGTGATCGGAATGCACGAGCATCCCACCAAGGCCCTGAAGGAAAAGCCGCTTTCCAGCATCGGTGTAGGCTTTGGGCTGTTGCAGGCCGGTAAAGCGCAGGCCTTTATCAGTGCCGGAAATACCGGTGCCATGATGGTCGGCGCGATGTACACCGTGAAAGTGGTGGAAGGCGTGCTGCGCCCCACGATTGCCTCACCTGTTCCGCGCGAAGACGGCGGCTACAACCTGCTGCTGGACGTGGGCACCAATGCCGACTGCAAACCCGAACACCTGGTGCAGTTTGCCCACTTGGGGTCGCTGTATGCCAAGCTTGTGTGGGGCGTGGAAGCGCCGCGCGTGGGCCTGCTCAATATCGGTGAGGAAGAAGGCAAGGGAAACATCCTGGCGCAGGCTACTTTCCCGCTTTTGAAAGCCGATCCGTCGATTTCATTTTCCGGAAATATCGAAGGCCGCGACCTGTTTTCCGACAAGTGCGAGGTGATTGTCTGCGAAGGTTTTGTGGGCAATGTCGTTTTGAAAATGGCGGAAGCTTTTTACACCACCTTCCACGATAACCGCAAGATAGAAGACACCGTCCTCAAGCAGTTCAACTACGAATTGTATGGCGGAACGCCGATTCTGGGCATCAATGCCCCGGTCATTATCGGGCACGGCATCTCCTCGGCACTGGCTTTTAAAAATATGATTGGACAGGCCGCCCGCCTGGTAGAATCCGGTTTTATTGAAGCCGTCAAGGCAGATTTTAAAAAGGAAGATGAGCCTACCGGAAACGGTTTCCTGCCGGTGTAAAAATTACTTTTTTATAAAAAAGCCCTGCGTTTTTCGTGGGGCTTTTTTGTTTGAAGGCTAAAGCCATGTACGGCGGCGTATTTTCCTACCTTTGCCTTTCCACTTCAGGCCGGGGTATCGCGGGTGTTTTTCCCAAAAAACAAACGAGGAAAGTCCGGACAGCACCGGGCACCACACCACCTAACGGGTGGGGGCTTTTCTTTCCGGAAAAGCAACAGACAGTGCCACAGAAAATAACCGCCTTTTGTCAGGCTTTTCTTCGACAGGCTCAGAATGACACTGTCGAAGCCGGCGAAAGGTAAGGGTGAAAACGTAGGGTAAGAGCCTACGGCAGCTTTTGGTAACAAAAGCTGCGGGTAAACCTTGTGGGCTGAAATGCCAAATAGGCGCGCGATTGAGGGCGGCCCGTCCGATGCGCGTGGGTTGGCAGCTACAGGTGGCGCGCGAGCGTCGCCGCAGATAAATGATGTCCGTTTCCGGAAATTTCCGGGAATACAGAATCCGGCTTACAGGCCTGGAGTGGATTTTTTTAGAGACAAAAGACGATAGACAAAAGACAACCCGTAGAAACACGATCTATCGCGTCTTTTTTATAGCTTATCATAACCCCGGAAGTACTTGTTTTTCCGGAAAAATCAGCACAAAAAAAGGCCTGCAGGAAAACTTGCAGGCTTTTCTTTTTCTCTAGAAGAATTTAAGATCTATGCTTCTTCGGTTGCAGGTGCTTCGGTTGCATCTGTTTCCGGAGCAGCTTCTTCGGCAGGCGCTTCTTCAGCAGCAGGCTGGGCAGCGGCGGCTTTGGCAGCCATACGCTCTTCTACACGCTTCACGGATTCAGCGGTAGCCGCGTGGCGCTTTTCAGACTTGGCTTTGCGGTGGGTTTCTTCGCGGTTGGCCACCAGCACTTCGTGCTCGGAGTTCCACTTTTCAAACTTTTCCATGGCAGCCTGCTCATCAAACAAGCCCATAGAAACGCCGCGCATCAGGTGCTTCATGTACAGCACGCCTTTGAACGACAGGATACGACGAACGGTGTTGGTGGGTTCGGCACCTTTGGAGAGCCAGTAGAGCGCACGCTCGTTGTTCAGGTTGATCGTCGCCGGGATGGTCAGCGGGTTGTAAGTACCGAGTTTCTCGATAAACTTACCATCACGCGGAGCTGTGCTGTTGGCAGTAACGATAAAGTAAAACGGACGCTTCTTGGAGCCGTGGCGTTGGAGACGCAGTTTAACGGACATAATTAATGGAAATTAATCGTGTGGGTTGGTGAAAAAAAAGAATTTTTGAGGCGGCGAAGGTAAGGAAATATTCCGGTCTCCGCCAATCAGAAATGATCTGTTCTGCAAATGGCCCAACTTAGGGAGCGCTTGCTGCTCTTTTGTCTTTTATCTATCGTCTTTTGTCTTAACGTCCCACTACCGCCGCCGATCCATCAGCACCGGCTCGTCCAGCATATTTTCAAAGCGCGGGCAGTCCAGCCGGTTTTCGGGGCGGTGGGGGAGCAGGCCCCGGAAGAACAGACTGATTTCAAAAGCATTCATGCCGGTGGTGTAAAAACGCGCTCCTTTCACCGGAACATCATAAGAACCCGTTACCACCAGGCGGCTGAATTCAATCCGTACAGTCGGGATGATGGCATCCTGATGGCGGTAAAAGCAACCAACTCCCAAGGCCAACCGGCGGTTGTTGCTTTCTTCCCGGCCCCAAAAAGCCTGCCGCACCAATCCGCCCACAATCAATTGATCGCTTGGCCCCTGATGTTGATAATTGCCGTGCAGCACCAGCGAGGTCGCGTCGCCCAGCATTGTATTCAGGCCGGCGCTGTAGTTCCATCGGGTATAAAGGTTGGCTACCTCGTTGCTCAAAAACGTCTCGCTCGGCTTGGACAGGTGATAGGCGGCTACGCCGAGGTAATAGTTGCTGCGCGGACCCGTAGAGCCATTCAGGCTGATGCCAGCCCCTGCGTCAAAGTGCTTCACTACATTGCCCGTCAGCGAAGCCGCTGAGGCCGTGTTGTTTTGATCAAAAACGCCGTTGCTGTATTGAGAAGAGAACCGCATCTTGCTCACATCTACCGAGCGCTGAATGTAGCCACCGGCCAGTCCCACCGACAAAAACGTGCTGCGCGATTCGCCCAGCGCTTTGTTGTAGTTCACCGCGCCATAAAAGGTGTTGGTCGCAAAATCCACCGAGCCGGCCTTGTCGAACAGGGCGTTGACACCCACGCTCAGGTAGTCGTTGGTTTCCCGGAACATGATAATACGGCTTTCGGCTGAAACGTTCGTGGTAATAAACGGTGTGCCGATATTGCTCCACTGATTGCGGTGGGTCGCGCCGATTTTATAATCGCCGCTAAATACGCCTACCAACGCCGGGTTGCGCAGCGTAGCGGTTTCGTAGAACTGAGAAAAATGAGCGTCCTGTGCCTGCGCCACTGTAGCGGTGGCCAGCACAAAGGCCAGGGTTTTTAAAAGTGTTTTCATTGGAAAAGAAGCGTTGATAGAAAGTGGCTTGGATTAAAACCGCTGTCGTTGTTTTTTTTACCGGATCAGGTTAATATCGCCTTTGAGATAAAGCGGCTCGCCGGAATCGCACACTGCCTCAATGATGTAGAGAAAGGTACCGCTGTCCATGCGGGTGCCTTTGAAGGTGCCATCCCAGCCGTAAGTCGGGTCGTTGGACGGAAAGTTACTGCGTTCATACACCACTTCGCCCCATTTGCTTTGCACCATCATGCGGTTGATTTTCACAATGCCGGTTCCTTGGGGATAAAAGTAATCATCCAGCCCGTCGCCATTGGGTGTAAAAGTATTGGCTACGAAGAACGGACTGCCGTCGCAAGCCACCTGAATGTTGATGGTGTCGGCGCTTTGGCAGCCGTGCTCGGTGGTAGCCGTAACAATGTAGGTCGTGCTGCGGGCGTCCACCACCGTTGGCGTTCGGCAATCATAACAATTCAGGCCCACCGACGGCTTCCACGAATACGTTTTGATGTCGTTGCTGCCGGTAACATCCAAAGTTATCTGACCGCCCGAGAACAAGCGCACGTCGTTGCCGGCGTGAACTGTGGGCAAGGGCGCTACAGTAACGGTTTGATACAGCGTATCAGTAAAGCAGGTCCCCTGATAAATCACCACCTGATAATTGGTGGTAGCATCCGGTGTGGCGGTCGGGCTGGCGGTTTGGGGATTTTGCAAACTCGCGGCAGGCGTCCAGTCGTAGCGATCGCCACCCGAAGCCATCAGGGTAGCCGATTCACCAAAACAGATTCTGCTTCCTTCGCCCACCGTTACCGGTTGATGCGGTTGAACGGTCAGCGTAACGGAATCGGTTCCCGCACAGCCAAAGGCGTCTTCAATGGCCAGTACGTACGTTGTGGTTTGCATCGGCGTTACCACCGGTGCCGCACAATCGGTGCAGGAAAGACCCGCTGCCGGTGACCATTGCCAGCGCACTGCCGCGCCGGTAGTGTTGAGAAGAACGCTGCTGCCGCCACAAATAAAAGTGTCGTTTCCGGCATTCAGATTCAGGGCAGGCCGCTCCGGCAGCACTTGCGAAAACACCTGAACACAGCCGGCTGCGTCTGTTATCTGAACCGCATAACCGCCTGCGCGCAGATGCTGGCGCGTGGTGGACGTGGCATTGCTGCTGTCGAGCCATAGGTATTGGTAAGGTGCTTGACCGCCAGAGACGTTGGAAAGATGAAGACTGCCGGTGGCTGCTCCAAAACATGGAATCGAGTCCACCACAAAAGCAGCGGCAAGCGCGGGCGGACTGGTAACCGTTACAGCGCCGGCCTTGGTGCAACCATTCACATCGGTTACGATCACAGTGTGAGTTCCGGCGGTAAAGCTGCTGTAATTGGGGGTGTTTAATGCCGGATTGTTATTCCAGATATAGGTATAAGGCGCTGTTCCGCCGTTTACCTGGGCACTGGCCGTACCGTTGTTATCGCCATAGCACTTCAGGTTCGTGCTTGTCATTCGCAGTGCCAGCGAATCCGGTTGGCTCAGGGTCAGGCTCTGGCTTTGAGTACAACCGGCAGCGTCGGTGATGGTAACGGCATAATTTCCGGAAGTTAAACCGGTTGCAGCTGCTGTGGTTTGGCCGTTATTCCAGCTATAAGAATACGGCGCGGTGCCGCCGGTAACAGTAGCAACCGCTTCGCCGTTGGTCATGCCGTAGCATTTTGGGTCTGTTTTAGCTACTGAAAGCAAAAGCGTTCCGGGCTGGGTTACAGCTGCCGTGGCCACTGTTGCGCAATTCTTGCTGTCGGTAACGGTAACGGTGTAGGTTCCGGCACCGAGATTGCTGGCCGTTGCGGTGGTTTGCACCGGCGTGGTGTTCCAGGAATACGTATAAGGAGCCGTTCCGCCGCTAACAACGGCTGTAACAGACCCGGTGGTGCCGCCATTGCAGGCAATTGGCGTTCCGGTGGCCGTGATGGTCAAGGGTGTCGGTTGGGTGATGTTGGCGGTCGTGCTTTGCGTACAGCCCGCCGCATCGGTTACGGTAACGGTATAATTTCCGGAAATCAGTCCGGTAGCCGTTGCGGTGGTTTGAACGGGCGTGGTGCTCCAGCTGTATGTGTAAGGCGCGGTTCCGCCACCTGCTGTAACGGTTGCGGTTCCGGTATTGCCACCGTTACAGGAAACATTTGTGGCGGTTGCGGAAGCCGTTAGCGGAGCCGGTTGCGTTACGGTGGCCGTTGCGGTTTGGGTACAGCCGTTGGCATCGGTAACGGTTGCCGTGTAATTTCCGGAAATGAGGTTATTGACAGTAGCGGTGGTTTGAACGGGCGTGGTGTTCCAGGAATAAGCATAAGGAGCTGTTCCACCACTTGCCGTAACGGTCACCGTTCCGGTGGCGGTGCCGTTGCAAAGCAGCGCGCTTCCGGTCGCGGTCGCGGTCAGGAGGGCCGGTTGGCTCAGCGATGCAGATTGGGTTTGTATGCAACCATTGGCGTCGGTAACGGTAACGGTATAATTTCCGGAAATCAGTCCGGTAGCCGTCGCCGTTGTTTGAATCGGCGTGGTGTTCCAGCTATAAGAATAAGGTGCTGTGCCGCCGGTAGTCGTTGCTGCAATACTGCCGTTGGCGTTGCCGTTGCAGACCGGAGCCGTTGGCGAAAGAGAAACCACCAGTGCTGATGCCTGCGTGAGGGTAACAGACGCCGTTTGGGTACAGCCATTGGCATCGGTTACGGTCGCAGTGTAATTTCCGGAAATCAGGCCGGTCAGGCTTGCCGTAGTTTGAACGGGTGTGGTATTCCAGCTATACGTATAAGGGGCTGTTCCGCCGTTTGCCGTTACCGTCGCGGTTCCGGTATTCCCGCCGTTGCAGGAAATGTTGGTTCCGGTAGCGGTAGCAATGAGGGCAGCGGGTTGCGTAACCGTTGTACTCGCTGTTTGTGTGCAACCGTTCGCGTCGGTTACCGTTACAGTATAATTTCCGGAAATCAGGCCCGTCGCAGTGGATGTTGTTTGAACCGGTGTGGTGTTCCAACTATAAGAATAGGGTGCGGTACCGCCGGCAGCCGCTACGGTTGCAGTCGCATTATTACCACCGTTGCAAGGGACGTTTGTGTGAGTTGCCGTAGCGGTCAGGAGAGCCGGTTCCGTAATAATGACGCTCGCCGTTTGAATACAGCC
>JAEWBT010000060.1 GCA_023391015.1 Bacteroidota bacterium | reverse complement strand
CCGGTCTGGGCAAACGCCCCGACCGGCGCAGCCAGCAGCGCAAGAGAGAGAGAACGAAATAAGACAGAGCGCATAAAAAAGGCGGCTTAGGATTCGGAAGGAGAAGAGAAATTTTGGGAGCCGTCTTCGAGCGGAAGCTGCTCCATATCGGAGAAATGTTGCTTGCGGGCTTTCAGCACCCACAAGAGTAATCCACCAAAAAACAAGAAAAAGATTAAGAGCGAGATGGCCGGAAGGATGCCAATGCCGGCAATGGTTTCCAGATAGTTGCGGAGTTTCATAAGGAGATTTCCGGAATTTTTTGGTTTTTTTACGGCATAGGGGTACCACCCTGTCCTTGCTCTACCTTGATGTCTTTGCCAAGGCGTTGCAGGTAAGCAATGAGGGCAATAATTTCCTTGTCGCTCTTAATGTTGATTTTATCGGCAGCGAGGCGGCCCTGAATTTCATTGGCTTGCGCTTCCATGTCTTTCACCGCTTCCTTGTCGTAGCCCGCCGGATACGGTACACCCAGCTTCTGCATCGCGCGGATTTTGGCAGGCATAATCTCGGCGTCAATGGTGCGGCGGAACAGCCACGGATACGGCGGCATGATCGACCCGTTGCTCATAGACGTTGGCTCATACATGTGGTTGAAGTGCCAGCTGTCGGGGTATTTGCCGCCTTCGCGGGCCAAGTCCGGACCAGTACGTTTAGACCCCCACTGGAATGGAAAGTCATACACACTTTCACCAGCTTTACTGTATTCGCCATAACGGGCTACTTCGTCGCGGAAGGGCCGTACCTGCTGGCTGTGGCAGGTATAGCAACCTTCACGCACATAGATGTCGCGACCAGCCAGCTCCAGCGGTGTATAAGGTTTCACACTGCTGATGGTGGGCACGTTTTCCTTTACCATAAAGGCCGGAACGAACTCAATGATACCACCGATGGCTACGACTACAAAAGCCCAGATCATCATCTGCACCGGGCGGCGCTCGATCCAGCGGTGCCAGTGTTCTTTGGCATGACCATTCACTACCTGCTGCTTGGCCAGCGGTAGCGCCTGTGCCGGCTCATCGGCCAACATGCGGCCCATTTTAATGGTTTTAAACAGGTTGTAGCACATCATCGCCGTACCTGCAAGGAACAGAATGCCGCCAATCGAGCGCAGCAGGTAATAAGGGCGCATGGCCTGCACGGTTTCCAGGAACTGGTATTTCAGGGTGCCTTCCGGCGTAAACTGCGACACCATAGACGCCTGCATAAATCCGGCGATGTACATGGGAACGGTATAGAAAACGATACCCAGCGTGCCAATCCAGAAGTGCGCGTTCGCGAGTTTTTTAGAATACAGCTCGGTGCGGAAAATCCGCGGAATCATCCAGTAGAGAATCCCGAAGGTGAGAAAGCCATTCCAGCCCAGTGCGCCAACGTGTACGTGGGCAATGGTCCAGTCGGTGAAGTGCGAAATCGCGTTCACGCTCTTCAACGACAGCATCGGGCCTTCAAACGTAGCCATACCATAAGCAGTAATCGCTACTACCATAAATTTCAGCACCGGGTCTTCCCGCACCCGGTCCCAGGCACCGCGCAGGGTGAGCAGGCCGTTCAGCATCCCGCCCCAGCTCGGCGCGATGAGCATCACGGAGAAAACGGTTCCGAGGCTTTGTGCCCATCCCGGCAAGGCGTTGTAGAGCAAGTGGTGTGGGCCAGCCCAGATATACAGGAAAATCAGCGACCAGAAGTGAATAATAGACAGGCGGTAGGAGTACACCGGCCGGTTGGCGGCTTTGGGCAGGAAGTAATACATCAGGCCCAGATATGGCGTGGTCAGGAAGAACGCAACCGCGTTGTGGCCGTACCACCACTGCACCAGCGCATCCTGCACTCCGGCGTACGCACTGTAGCTTTTCAGGAAGGAAAACGGAATTTCCATGCTGTTGACAATGTGCAGCATGGCCACGGTGACCAGCGTAGAGATGTAAAACCAGATAGCTACGTACAGATGGCGCTCGCGGCGACGCAGGATAGTGCCAATCATGTTCCAGCCAAACACCACCCAGATAACGGTGATAAGGATATCCAGCGGCCATTCCAGTTCGGCATATTCCTTACCGCTTGTGTAGCCGGCCAGCAGCGTGATGGCCGCCAGCACAATAATGGACTGCCAGCCCCAGAAGTGGATTTTGCTGAGCTTATCGCTGTACATCCGGGCTTTACACAGGCGTTGCAGCGAGTAATACACGCCCATAAAAATGCCGTTGCCCACAAAGGCAAAAATCACCGCGTTGGTGTGCACGGGGCGCACCCGGCCAAAGGTGGTGGCAGCGGCGTTAAAACTCAGCGACGGAAAGGTGAGCTGCAAGGCAGCCAGCAATCCGGCCAACATGCCAATAATGGCCCAGAAGGCCGTAGCGTAGGCAAACCAAACCACAATCTTGTTGTCGTAGGCGAACTGGTCCATCGGCCCCACGCTCGACTGAAGCGGAGTGGAAGCCGCCGTGGACCGCGACTGGTTTGCACCGGGTGTTTCTTGGGTATTCATGGATACGTAAAAATTTCTGAGAGAGAGGAGCTTAAGAGCGGGGAGCAATCGGGTGTTCGGGGTCGTTTTCTACCGGGGGCAGGATGGTGCCGTCGTCGTGGAGCATGCGCATGGCCGCGCCTTCTTTGTCTTCAAACTGGTCTTTTTTCACCGACCAAAGGAAACCGCTCAAAAAAAATCCGGCTATCAGCAGGCTGACAATCAGGACGAAAAACAAGGCTATCATGAGCAGATTTTTTTGAGAATGTAAAATTCTAACGGATTCCGGTTTTAGTCAATGACGCGGCACAGGGCAAAACATGATTTTTGTCAGGTTTTTGTCTGTTGGCTATTAGCTACAACTTTTTGGCGAAATAAGACGGTATAAACCAATTGGCAAATGCCGGTGCTCAGCAGCACAATCGTGAGCGTACTGGACGGCATCAGGATGGCCGCAATCATCGGGTGCATCAATCCCTGCATGGCAATGGAAAGCCCCACTACGTTGTAGAGAATGGAAAACGCAAACGCTAGCCGGATGACAAACCGACCCCAGCGGGCGAGCGACAGCAATTGAGGGAGTTTGGGCAGTTGCCGGGCGTCCAGAATGGCGTCGCAGGCAGGGGTAAAATTGTTGATGTCTTCGGCGAGGGTAATGCCCACGTTGCTTTGCTGGAGTGCGCCCGCGTCGTTGAGTCCGTCACCCAGCATCAAAACCTGATGACCGGCGGCTTGCAGCGCTTCAATTTTTTGGAGCTTTTCTTCCGGTTTTTGATTAAACAGCAATTCGCTGTTTTCGCCCAGCAAGGTTTGCAACGGCTTTTGCTGTCGTGATTGGTCGCCGGAAAGGAGTAATACTTTAAACCGCTTGCGCAGCTGATCCATCATTCCGGCAAGACCGGTGCGAAACTGCGGGGTCACGGAAAAGGCAACCGTTTTTTCGCCCACGCGGGCATATACCTGTGCTTCGGCTTGTGGCGTGGCACCGGTGAAATGGGCGTTTCCAACCAGTACTTTTTTTCCATCCACAACCCCTTCCACCCCTTGGGCAACCGTTTCTTTCCACTCTGAAAGGGGTAGATTTCCGGAAATCGCGGTGGCTTTGGCAAGCGCCCGGCTCAGTGGGTGTTGGCTGCCGCGGACCACACTGTAAATCGCTGCGCGGTCGGCCTCAGAAAGCACTTCTTCATTCAAAACTTCTACCTCCGTTCCAATCGTCAGCGTGCCGGTTTTGTCAAAAGCAAGCGTATCAATCTTGCTTAGTTTTTCAATCACCGAAGCATCCCGCAAAAACAAGCCGCCCTTGCTGAAAAGGCGCAGCAGGTTGCCGTTCGTAAACGTGGCCGCCAGGAGCAACGCACACGGGCACGCTACAATCAACATCGCCGTTACGGCGTTCAGGATGCGCGATGGGTCGGTCGCGGCCCAATAAATGGCCGTAACTGCCGCCAGCGAAAACAGGGTGATCGTAAAATACTTGCTCAGGCGGTGCACGCTGTCTTCGGCGCGACCTTCAGCGACTTTATCGCGGGCAAACGCGTTGTTGTTCCAAAGTGAAGTCAGATAAGAACCGGCCACGCGTTTTTGCAATTCCAGCGTAATCACGCCTTCGGTTTGGCGGCCTCCGGCATACACTTTTTCTCCCACGGCCACCTTTACCGGCTCGCTTTCGCCGGTTACAAAACTGTAGTCAATGCGGGCAGCGCCACCGGTCAGGAGGCCGTCGGCGGGGATGATTTCATCGTTGTGGAGTTGCACGTGGTCGCCTTCGCGCAGGTCGGGCAAGCTGCGGGTAGCGGTGGTTCCATCTTCTGCCAAAACCGTTACGGCGATGGGAAAATAGGATTGATAATCGCGGTGAAAAGAAAGCGAACTATACGTGCGTTCCTGCACCAGCCGCCCCACGAGCATGAAAAACACGATGCCGCTCATGCTGTCTAAATATCCGCCGCCGGTGCCGCTTAAAATTTCATACACGCTGCGCGAAAACGTAATGAGGACCGAGAGCGCAATCGGCGCGTCAATGTTTAAAAACCCTTTTCCCCCTTTTTGGAAATAGGGCCGGATGCCTTTCCACGCGTTGGAGAAAAACTCGCCTGCACAGTAGAAAAATACCGGAATGCCGAGAAGCAAACACAGGCCGCGCAGCAGGGTGGAATACCGCTCGTCAAACGTTACGCCGCCGAAATACTCCGGCAGGCTCATCATCATGATAAACGAAAACGCAAAACCGGCGATACCAAGGCGATACAGCCGCGTGCGATTTGGTTTTTTCGCTTTCTTTTCGTCGCCGTCGGAGAGGCTGATGTACGGCTCGTAGCCGATGGTGGTGAGCATCTCGGCAAGGGTGCGCAGCGAGGTTTTGCTTCGCGAAAAATGAATGGTAACTTCTTTGGCGCTAAACGACAGGCGACTTTCCAGAACGCCGTCGTGGAGGCGCGGCAGGTGCTCCAGCAGCCACATGCAGGACGAGCAGTGCACGCCGGGCAGATAAAAGGTTACAATCGTGTGGTCGCCGTCGGTAAACGAGTACAGGCGCTCGGCGATTTCGGGGCTGTCCAGAAACGCAAATTTCTCTTTCCGCAGGGGCCGGATTCCGGAAAGGCCGGGGTGTTTTTGCAGGTCGTAGTAGTTGCAAAGGCCTTTGTCGGAAAGGATTTCATAGACCAGCTTGCAGCCCTCGCAGCAAAACGCTTTTTCGGCTATCCGGATGCTTTGCGTCAGGCAGGGCTGGCCGCAGTGGTAGCAGTCGGGCCGGCTTTGGGAGGCCGGCGCTACTTTGCGGGAAACAGGTGCTTTCTCAAGAGTGGGCATGTATGGCTTTTTGTGCCTGAAGCATTTTAGGGAGAAGGGAAAACTCTTCCAGGTAAAACAATTCGGTCAGCGCAGTCTCTATCTGCATCATTTCGGCGCGGAGCGTCCGATATACAGCGGGTTGCACCATTTGCGTGCCATAAGCCGGAGCCGCCACCGATTGCAGCCGGAAACAAATCTCTTTAAGCTTTTGCTGCGAGTCGCGCAGGCTGGCTACCTGGGCCGAGTGGCGGCCCGTGCAGATCTTGGTGCAGGCGCGGCAATCGTGGCCGGTGCCTTCCTTGTCCAGCAACTCGCGGAGGTAGGGCACCAGCCCAAAGCGGCGCAGGCGCAGGTATTGTTCTATCTGCCCCAGCAGCTTTTTGCTCAGGCTGCGGTAGAGGCTTTCGGTTTGCGGGTCGGCTTCGCCCTCCAACTCGGCCAGGTGCAGGGCGGCGCGGCCACAGAGGCCATCCAGGCGGGTGTAATAATCTGTTTCCAGATATTGCAGCAGGCTTTCGAGCGCTTGAGGCGAAGGGCTTTCTGGTGTTGGCAGGGACATAGGATTTCTGGTTTTAGCAAAAGTGGCGGATTGCTAAGGGGGAATCTATGACCGTTGCAAGATGGGAATATGATTTTTGTCAGGTTTTGGGGGGGGAAGTGGAGGGACCCTGATTTAAGGTTTCCCTGAATCAAAAATTCCGGAAATTTCCGGAAAATCATTCCGTAACAAAATGATAATCCAAGGATAACAAAGCCGCAACACTGCAAAAGGACTTTCGCAGCGAATTATTTTCGCATGAAATACCCTTTACTCCTGACCGCCTGCATGGGCCTTTCTACCCTTGCTTTTGCCGACGGTCGCATCACCGGCACCATCACCGACGCCAAAACCGCCGAGCCGCTCACCGGCGTGGTAGTGGCCGTAAAAGGTGGCACGGCGGGCACATCTACGGATGTGGACGGCCACTTCTCGCTTTCGCTGCCTTCCGGAAAATACACGCTGGAAATCCGCTACCTGGGCTATGATACCAAGAGCCTGACGGCGGTTGAGGTGGCCGACGAGCAGACGCTTACCCTGAACCATACCCTGACCGAAACCCAGCAACGCCGCGAGATTGGTGAGGTGGTGGTACGCGGAACGCTGAAAAAAGAAGCCATCAACGCGATGATTCTGGTGCAGAAAAACGCGGCCACCGTAGCGCAGGTGGTGAGTGCGGAGGCCATCCGCCGCTCGCCCGACCGCAACACCGGCGAGGTGCTGAAGCGCGTTTCCGGTGCTTCGTTGCAGGATGGAAAATATCTGGTGGTGCGCGGGCTGGCCGACCGCTACAACGCGGCGATGCTCAACGGCGCACTGCTGACCTCTACCGAACCCGACCGCAAAACGTTTTCGTTTGACCTGTTTCCGGCGGCGATTATTGACAACATCGTTATCAACAAAGCGGCGGTTCCGGAACTGCCCGGCGAATTTGCGGGCGGACTGGTGCAGGTAAACACCCGCGACATCCCAACCGAAGATTTTTTGACGGCACAAATCGGTACGGGCGGCAACACGCAGACGATTGGAAAAACCTTTGCTAAAAACAACCTCGGCAGCACCGACTGGCTGGGACTGGACGACGGCGCGCGCCGCATGGCCCCGGATTTTCCGGGTTCCAAAAACGATTACGAAGGCAAAGGGTTGCCCGACCGCATTGTGTATTCGCGGATGTTTAAAAACAACTTTGCGATTGCCGAAAACACCGCGCCGCTCAACGTGGGCGGACAACTCACCGGCGGCCTCAGCCGGCGGCTCTGGGGCGGCAAACTGGGCTTTACCGGCTCGCTGAACTACAACAAAACCGCGCGGATTACAGAATCGGAGCGTTTTGACTACAACGACGACGGCTCGCAGAACTATGCGTATCAGGATAAGCGCAGTACGCAAAATGTATTGTGGGGCGCGCTGGCCAACCTCGCCTATGCCAAGGGCAACAACAAGATTAGCTGGAAAAACCTCGTGAGCGTGAACAGCAACAACCAGGTAACGCAGCGCGAAGGCACCGATCAGAACGGACCTTACGACATCCGCGCCTACGAGCTGGCGTTTGTAAGCAACCGCTTTTTTTCTTCGCAGCTGGGCGGCGAGCACACGCTGGAAAACAGTGGCGTGAAAATCCGCTGGAACGGCAGCTACACCAATGTTTTTCAGAACACGCCCGACCTGCGCCGCGTGAACTACCAGCGCATCAGCGGCAGCGGCGACCCGTTTGAGGCGAGCATTCCGCAAGGCTCGGCTTCCCTGACGTCATCGGGGCGGTTTTATTCCAAGCTGGCCGACCATGTTTTTGGCGGCTCGCTGGACCTTTCCAAAACTTTTCAAATCGGTGGCGCAACCCATACGCTGAAAGGCGGCTACCTGGTGCAGCGCAAGACCCGTGACTTTTCGCCCCGCGCCATTGGCTACGTGAGCGACCGTACCAACCCGGAAATCCACGCCATTCTGCAACAGGATATCGACCGGATTTTTAGCGAAGAAAACATCGCCGCCAACCGGCTGTATTTAAGCGAAATCACCAATCCACAGGACAAATACGCGGCCGCCAGCCTTCAAAACGCAGGCTATATTCAGCTGGAAAACCCGATTTTCCGGAATTTGCAGGCCGTGTGGGGCCTTCGGGTAGAAAATTATCAGCAGAGCATCAACAGCACCAACTCGCTGGGGAAAGAACTGGAAAAAACCACCACCACAACCGACTTTTTGCCTTCGGCCAACCTGAAGTACTCGCTAACCGAAAAAACCGCCCTGCGCCTTTCCGGCTCGCAGACTGTGATTCGTCCGGAATTCCGGGAACTGGCGGAGTTTTCGTTTTACAACTTTGACCTTTTCGCCGTGGAGCGCGGCAATCCTAACATCCAGCGCACCAAGGTGACCAACGCCGACCTGCGTTACGAGTGGTATCCATCGTCGGGCGAATTTGTGACGGCGGGCGTTTTCTACAAGCATTTCCAAAACCCGATTGAGCGGTTTTACAACTCCACCGGTGCGGGTTCGCAATCGCTGGAATACGGCAACACGCCCAGCGCCTACAGCTATGGTGCGGAGGTGGAATTCCGGAAATCACTTGGCTTCCTGAACGGCGACGCCTCCGAAGACGGCTTGCTGGCCAACACGTTTTTGTTTTCCAACGTGGCGTATATCCAAAACGAAGTGCAGTTTGCGAAAGGTTCGGCCCTGAAAGCACGCCCCATGCAAGGCCAAAGCAACTACGTGATTAACGCGGGCGTTTCAGCGGATTACCGGAAAACCGGAACCAACCTCTCGGTGCTGGTGAACCGGATTGGCCGCCGCATTTTCATCGTGGGCAACGGACTGGACCAGCTGAACATCTGGGAAGCGCCGCGCACCTTGCTGGACGCCCAAATCACGCAGCGCCTGGGCCGGAATGCCGAGGTGAAACTTTCGGTTTCCGACCTGCTCTCGCAGTACGCCCGCTTCTACGAAGACGCCAACGACAACGGGAAATACGACGCTTCGGATGTGTTGCGCATCCAAAGTCGCTACGGTGCCAACGTAAGTCTGGGCTTTACCTACAAGCTGCCAAGCGAGCGCCGCAAGCCGGTTGGCTCGGTAACAATTCCATAATTCAGGCTTAAAAGAGGGGTAACAGCCCCTCTTTTTTTTTGCACCGCATTTCACAACAAACGATTGCGTTTCTCATGAAAAAGATTTTCCTCGCTTCTCTGGCCCTTGCCGCGTATTCGGCCACGCTGACTTCCTGTAAAAAAGACACCGACAATACGCCGGTTGTGGTGGATACCACCGACGCGTTTAACTACACCGCGCTGAGCAGTGCCCGCACGGCCAACAACACCGCTTATGCCGAGCCGGCCAACGGCGAACTTTCCGGAACCATCAAAACCAACACCGTTTTGAAAACCGGAAAAACCTACCTGCTGAAAGGCTTTGTGTATGTGGCCGGCGGTGCCACGCTGAAGATTGAACCCGGCGTGGTGATCAAAGGCGACAAAGCGTCCAAAGGCTCTCTCATTATCACCCGCAACGGCAAGATTGACGCGCAGGGAACGGCTGCTTCGCCCATTGTTTTCACCTCTGCGGAAGCGTCGCCCAACTATGGCGATTGGGGTGGGATTATCCTGATGGGGAATTCTACCAACAACGGCTCCTACAGTGGCACCACCGGACTTCAGGAGATTGAAGGCGGCGTGAACAACAGCGCTGGTTATGGCCTGCATGGCGGAACCGACGTGGCGGACAATTCCGGTATCATGAAGTATGTGCGGATTGAATACCCCGGCATTGCCTACCAGGTGAACAACGAAATCAACGGGCTGACCTTTGGCTCGGTGGGTTCCGGAACCACGATTGATTACATCCAGGTGTATAAATCCGGCGACGACTCCTACGAGTGGTTTGGCGGAACGGTGAACTGTAAGCACCTGGTTGCCTATGCCGGAACGGACGATGATTTTGACACTGACAACGGTTTTTCCGGAAAAGTGCAGTATGGCATTGCCTTCCGCGACCCGGCGATCTACGACGTGGCCACCGGCGGAACATCCAACGCCTTTGAATCGGACAATGATGCCAACGGCAGTACGGCTACGCCTACCACCGCTGCGGTGTTTTCCAACATGACCCTGATTGGACCGAAAGCCAACAGCGCTAACCCGCCTGCCGGTTTTGGTCGTGGCGCGCACATCCGGAAAAACAGCAGCCAGTCTGTTTTCAACTCGGTGTTTGTGGGTTGGAATACCGGCCTGCGCGTGGATGGCAAAGCAACCGCCGAACACTTTATTAACGGCAACGCCCAGTTCCAGAACAACCTGGTGGTAGCTGCCGGAAAATTTGCCGACACGGCGGGCGGTGCCAGCAACGCCTCCACAGCTATAGACCCGGCCCTTTTCTTCCTGACCACCGCACAGGCCAACACCGCACTAGCCAACCTGTCCGACGCGATGCTGGTGAGCTTGGTAATGAACGCCGGTTTTAACCCGGCACCGATGGCGGGCTCCCCGGCCCTGACCGGCGCGGCGTTTGCGGCATCCAAGCTGAATGGTATGGAGACCGTGAGCTACCGTGGCGCACTGAAAGCCGGCGACACCTGGCACACCGGCTGGACGAAGTGGTAAGAAAAGAACCTTTTGACTGAAAAAGCCCGTTGGATTTCCGGAAAATCCAACGGGCTTTTTTCTATTTTCCTGATGCTGAGATTTCTTTACTCCGCTGCGCTCAAAATGCGTTGGAGATACGGCGCGGTTTTGCTTTTCTTGTTCTTCGCTACTTCAGCAGGCCTGCCCGCAGCTACAATCGTTCCGCCTTCATCGCCCGCGCCGGGGCCCATGTCAATCACCCAGTCGCTGCTCGCTACCACCTGCATATCGTGTTCTACCGTGATGACCGTATTGCCCGCGTCCACCAGTTTTTCCAATTGCGCAATCAGCTTTTCCACGTCCGAAGGGTGCAGGCCGGTGGTGGGTTCGTCTAAAATAAACAAGGTGTTACCCCGGCTCAGTCGCTGCAGTTCGGTCGCCAGTTTGATGCGTTGCGCTTCGCCGCCGGAAAGTTCGGTTGCCGGTTGGCCTAGGCGCAGGTAGCCCAGCCCCACATCTTCCAAGACCTGCAAGGACCGGCTCACGCCGGCTTCTTCCGCAAAGAACAAGGCGGCTTCCGACACCGTCATTGCCAAGACTTCCGCAATGTTTTTGCCTTCATAAGTTACTTCCAGCGTTTTGGCGTTGTAGCGCGTGCCGCCACACACCGGACAGGGCGCGTACACGCTCGGCAGAAACAGCAATTCCACCATTACAAAGCCTTCGCCCTCGCAGTTGGGGCAACGGCCTTTACCGACGTTGAAAGAAAACCGGCCTGCGTCGTAGTGGCGCGCTTTGGCCATTTTGGTGCCCGCAAACAGCTTTCTTACGCCGTCAAACAAGCCGGTGTAAGTCGCCAGGTTGGAGCGCGGTGTGCGGCCAATCGGTTTTTGGTCTACCTGCACCAGCCGTTTTATTTGGGAAGCGCCTTCGGTGATTTCGCCGCTTAGCGTGACTGTGGCGTCATCCTGCAAAGCGTCTTCGGTTTCCGGAATTAATTCCGGAACGTTGCCCAGATGGGCCAGCATCAACTCCACCAGCGCCTGACTCACCAGACTGCTTTTTCCGGAACCGGAAACGCCGGTCACACTCGTGAGCACGCCCAGCGGAAAGGCCACGTCCAAATTGTGCAGGTTGTTCCGGGTCACGCCGCTTAGTCGCAGCCAACCGGCCGGGTCGCGGGGTGTGTGGAGCGTCAACGGGCCGCCGGGGAACAGGTATTCCCGCGTTTTAGACGCTTCTATTTTCTCCAGACCTTCCGGCGGGCCGCTGTACAGCACTTCGCCGCCGCCTTCGCCCGCACCGGGACCAACATCCACAATCCAGTCGGCGTGACGAACCACGTCCAACTCGTGCTCGACCACAAAAAGCGAATTGCCGGCGGCTTTCAACCCGTCCAACGCTTTCAGGAGTGCTTCCGTATCGGCGGGGTGCAGGCCGGCAGACGGCTCGTCCAGGACGTATACCACGCCAAAAAGGTTGCTGCGCACCTGCGTGGCGAGCCGGAGGCGTTGGTGTTCCCCCGGCGACAAAGTAGGCGTGCTTCTTTCTAAAGACAAATACCCCAGGCCGAGTTGCAGCAATACCGCAATCCGCGCCACCAGGTCTTCGGCAATGCGCTGGGCCACCAACACTTTTTCTTCATGATTTTTGCCCAGCTTCGCCAGTTCCGGCGCGGTGCCGTCGGCGTAAGGCGCGAAAAGCGTGCTGAGTTTCTGAAGTGGCAATCGCGACATTTCGGTGATGTCGTAGCCGGCAAACGTAACCGAAAGCGATTCACGGCGCAGGCGTTTGCCCTTGCAGGTGGGGCACTCGCTTGGAATCATAAACTGCGACACGCGTTTTTTCATCAAGGCGCTTTGCGTGTTGGCGAAGGTGTGGAGCACGTATTTCTTTGCGCCGGTAAACGTGCCCATGTAGCTCGGTTCGCGCTTTTGGGCGAGTGCTTTTTGAACATACTCCAGACTTTGATTGGCATAAACCGGCACCTGTGGCTGCTCTTCGGTAAACAAAATCCAGTCACGGTCTTTTTTGGAAAGCTTTTTCCAGGGAACGTCCACGTCGTAGCCCAAAGTGGTGAGGATGTCGCGCAGGTTCTGCCCCTGCCAGGCAGTGGGCCAAGCGGCAACAGCCCGTTCCCGAATCGTGAGGTTCGGGTCCGGAACCATGCTTTCCTCGGTGACTTCATAGATGCGACCCAGACCGTGGCACTGCGGACACGCGCCTTCCGGGGTGTTGGGCGAAAAAGCTTCGGCGTAAAGGATGCCCTGCCCTTTGGGATATTTTCCGGCGCGCGAATACAGCATCCGCAGCAGATTGGACAAAGTAGTGACCGAGCCGACCGACGAGCGGGTGGTTGCCGAGCCGCGCTGTTGTTGCAGGGCTACGGCCGGTGGCAGCCCATCAATAGCGTCTACTTCCGGAATGGGCATTTGGTGAAACAAACGGCGGGCGTAGGGCGAAACCGATTCCAGGTAGCGGTGCTGCGCCTCGGCATAGAGCGTGCCGAACGCGAGCGACGATTTTCCGGAACCCGACACGCCGGTGAACACCACCAAAGCATCTCTCGGAATCTGAAGGCTGACATTTTTAAGGTTGTTTTCCCGCGCACCGCGCACGTGCACAAAGGCATCTCTTTTGGGCTGTTCCTGCATAGCCGGGAATAGGGCAAAAAATGTGCCTTTGTGGAATGGGGCTTCCCCTTTTGCTTTTACTTATTCAATGCAGGCGCAGCCTGCGGGATAATCGCGACGTAAACACAGCTTACGCCGAACGGCGGATTTTTAACCGGAAAAGCCAAGGGGACCCTGCAACCGGGATTCAAGCTAAAATAACTGCATGAGCACTTTACCCAGTTCCGGAAAGCGTACCTGTACCTTTTATTTTAATCAGTGGTCGTAACAGAGGCCCCCACGAAAGCGCCTTTTTTATAGTAAAGAACGGTGTCGCCGTTTACAACGCTGCTGTCGAAAACGATTTCGGCACTGTGCGATTGGATAAAATTGATTTTAGCAGATTCTATAGCCACCTGATGCTCCAGATTGTGTACCCGTTTTTGCATGATGAAGAACAGGAACAGCAATAAAATCGCCAAAACGACGCTTACGGATACGGAGCTGCTTAATTTAAACATAGTCGAGATTTTGGTTGACAGAAACCCTCAGGACATTTTCTTTGGTTACTTCTTTTCAGGTGGGATTCTCAAACTTACAAAAACTAATTCTTACAGCCCGAATCAACGCTTTTGAGACTGCAAGCCTCCTTTTTAACAAGGCAGGAAGTACACTCTTTTTTAAACCTTCCGGACATAGGTTGGGTCATAAAGCTCGTAAATGCAGAGTCCAGAAAGTTCTTTTTGGCCCGGTATTTGAAAAAGATTCTTCACTTTAAACCCTAAAAAGCATTCTTATGAAACGGTTTCTTTCTATGGCTGCTTTCACTGCCATTACTTTCAGTTTTGCAG
>JAEWBT010000064.1 GCA_023391015.1 Bacteroidota bacterium | reverse complement strand
CGACCACACCCACGAGTCGGTGCATTTTGTGGATAAAGAAGAATGTTTGCGCCGCACCTTGCCCGCTTCCACGTTTAAGATTTTCAACAGCCTGGTAGCGCTGGAAACCGGCATTGCGCCGGATGACAAGCTGCTGATCAAGTGGGATGGCGTAACGCGCGACATTCCGGCATGGAATAAAGACCTGACGATGCGCGAAGCGTTCCAAGAGTCGGCCGTATGGTATTATCAGGAGCTTGCGCGGCGCATTGGCAAGCCCACCATGCAGCGCTACCTGGACACGGCCAACTACGGCAACAAAACCATCTCTGTTATTGACTCTTTCTGGCTGGATAATTCCCTTCAAATCTCCCCTGATGAGCAAGTGGGACTCATTCGCCGCCTGTACTTCAACGACCTGCCGTTTGCCGAGCGCAGTCAGCGCATCACCAAAAGCATGATGCTGCGGGAAGATTCCAGCCGCTACAAACTGTATTACAAAACCGGCTGGGGCTGCATCGAAAAGAATACTGACGTGCTGTGGGTAGTAGGCTTCGTTGAGCGGATTGAGAAAGTAAAAGAGATGAAAGGCTCTATGAACAACAGCGACATCCGCGCTTATCCTTACTTTTTTGCCCAGCGCTTTGAAATCGCTCATGGCGACACGTCCCGCGATTGGGCTGCCTTCCGGATTGAGTTGCTGAAGAAAGTACTCCGCGAAGCGGGCGCGATGTAAAGCTTTTAGGAGCATCCAATCCGGAAACGGCTGCTGTTCGAAAAAGATGTGGCAGATGGGATTTTAGCTGTTTGCGGCACGACGTATTTTGGCGTGTAAAGCGGTAATCTTTGCAAAACTGAAAAGGTCTTCACGGCATGACGGATTCCTTTTTTATGTCAAAAGCATGCTGCTTTTTCCGGAACGACAGCCTACTACCTGCTACTTTTTACTTGATACTTTTGCTCCGCCTCCTCTTTTGTCTTTTGTCTATCGTCTTTTGTCTCTGAAACATGCACCGCCTCCATCTCACCCGTCCCATTGTTTTCTTTGATCTGGAAACCACCGGTACCGATGTAGCCAAAGACCGGATTATTGAAATTGCTCTGGTGCGCGTACACCCCGACGGCGCACGCGATTCGCTGGTGCGCCGTGTCAATCCCGGCATGCCCATCTCGCCCGGCGCGTATGCGGTGCATGGCATTAGCGACGAAGATGTGCAGCACAGTCCAAGCTTTGAGGCGGTGGCGGAGCTGATTTTTAGTTATTTTCAGGACTGCGACCTGAGCGGCTACAACATCACGGGTTTTGACTTACCGTTGCTGGCTGAGGAGTTTTTGCGTGTAGGCATTACGCCCGATTTTTCGGCCTGTTATGTGCTGGATGCCCAGCAGATTTTCTTTAAAAAAGAAAAGCGTACTCTCGGGGCTGCCGTGCAGTTCTACTGTGGCCGCGAACTCCAAAACGCCCACAGCGCCGAGGCCGATACGCTTGCCGTGATCGACATCCTGACCGGTCAGCTCGACCGCTATGAAGACCTCTGCGGTACGGTGGAAAACCTGCATCATTTCTGCAAAACCGAAAATAACTTTCCGGATTATGCCCGCCGGCTGGTGTGGCAGGGCGCAGAAGTATGCTACAACTTTGGCAAACACAAAGGCAAGACCGTGCGCGAAATCCTCCAAAAAGAACCCGGCTACCACCAGTGGGTGCTGTCCAGCGATTTTCCGCTCTACACGAAGCATTGCCTGCAAAAAGCCGTGGATGCCGTTCGCAAGCCGGTTGCGGGGTAATAAGGTTTTCCGGAAAACGGATTTCTTAACACCCCCGTTGCATACTACTTTCGCTGCGCTTCCCGTTTCTTTGCTGCTGTGGACAAACTTGTTATCATCCCGACATACAACGAAAAAGAAAACGCCGAGAAAATCGTGCGGGCTGTTTTCGACCTGCCGGGAGATTTTCATGTCCTGATTATCGATGACGGCTCGCCCGACGGCACCGCCGCCATCATCAAAAGCTTGCAGGAAGGGGAATTTTCCGGAAAACTGCACCTCATTGAGCGTGCCGGAAAGCTGGGGCTGGGAACGGCCTACATTACCGGTTTCCGGTGGGGGCTGGCGCAGGGCTACGAGTACATCTTCGAGATGGACGCCGATTTCTCCCACAACCCCAAAGACCTTGTGCGGCTCTATGAAGCCGTAGCCACCGGCGGTGCCGATGTATCTATTGGCTCGCGCTACGTGAAAGGCGGCAGCATCGTGAACTGGCCTGCCGACCGCGTGGCCATCTCCAAAGGCGGTGCCCTTTACACGCAGCTCATCACCTGGATGCCGGTGAAAGACCCCACCGCCGGTTTCATCTGCTACCGCCGCGGCGTGTTGGAAACCATTGACCTGAACAGCGTGAAGTTTGTAGGTTATGCCTTCCAGATTGGGATGAAATACCGCGCCTGGAAAGCCGGCTTTAAAATCAAGGAAGTGCCGATTCGCTTTGTAGACCGTGTGGAAGGGGTATCCAAGATGAGTAAAGGCATCGTAAAGGAAGCGATGCTCGGCGTGGTGAAGATGCGGTTCGGAAAGTAGAGACGCGATTTATCGCGTCTGGAAAAGCGCAGGATACGCGATAAATCGCTGCTCTACACGTATCAAATCACTTTTCCACGCCAGCGCCCGCGCAGCATATACGTCAGGCTTACGGTGAGCAGGCTGCCCCAATACACAAACTCGGCCCCCCAGGCCAGGTGCAGCGGAATGCCGGGCCGGCTTACGACGAAATAGCAGTACAAAAGATAGCTGCACACGCAGCCCACTTCTATAAACATCGAAATGCGCGTGTTGCCCGTTCCCACAACGCCGTTGAAATACACGGTGGCCAGCGACAGCACCAGAGCCGCTACTACAATCACATACAGGCTGGGTATGGCATAGGAAATCAACGCCGGGTCGTCGCGGTAGAGCGATAGAAACGAACGGCCAAGAAGCAGCAGCAAGGCCACCAGCGAAGCCGTGAGCGAAAAGCTAATGGTAGCGATTTTGCGGATCAGGAGCATCACTTCGCTTTCGCGGTTTTGTCCCATCAGGTTGCTCACCATAGAGCTCGTTACCGCCGAAAACGCCCAGGTGGTCATCCCCAAAAGCCCAAACACCGAGCGCAAAATCTGCGAAGCCGCCAGCGCGCGCGTGCCCAGGTGTTCAATCATTAAAAAGAAAACTTCCCAGCCGCCAATGCTGAAGGCATACTGCACCATCAGGGGCGAACCCACGCGCAGGGAATGCCGCATCAGCTGTGCATCGGGCCGGAAAGAGGCCTTGCGAAGCCGGTAGCGCCGGTGTTGTTTGCCTCCAATAAAAAGCAAGGTGAGCGTTAAAAACTCCGCCACCTCGGCGAGCGCGCTGGCCAGTGCCGCACCGTTAAGGCCCATTCTCGGGAAGCCACCTTTGCCAAAGATGAGCAGATAGTCAAAAACAACGTTGGTGGTGACCAAAACCGCCGAACCGATCACCAAAATCCGGGTTTGGCCGGTGGCTAGGAAAAACGCCTGCAAGACCTGCAACAGCAGCAAGGGCACCAGGCCCAACATGCGCACCTGCAAAAACGCTGTTGCCAGGCGCTGATGTTCCGGATCTTTCATGCCGGCTACAAAAACCAGCGGCGCCAGCACAAAGGCCAGGCCGAAAAGCAGCAGCGAAAGCAGGCCGCTCATCCAAAAGCCGTTGGCAAGTGTCTTGCCCAGGAGCTCGGGGGCTACCTCGCCGCTGCGCCGCGACAGCTGGGTTTGCAGGCCGGTGGCAAAGCCATAGCCAATCATCTGCAAGAGCAAGAAGAAAATACCGGCTACGCCGTTTACGCCCAGTTCGCGCTCGCCCAACTGACCCAGAAAAGCCGTGTTGGTGAAAAAGCTAATCTGCGGCAGGAATAGCGAAAGCGAAACCGGCGCTGCCAGTGCCAGAATGGCGCGATAAGAAACCGAAACCCGATGTGACAAAACAAACGCACCTTTGAGGGCTGCAAAGTTGCTTTTTCCCGAAATGCAAAGCACTTTTTCCGGAAAAAATTCTATCATTGCCCTTCTTTCAATCATGTCTATTGCCGCTTCCCAACCTGCCGAAACCTATTTTCACCCCACCGTTGCCAGCCATCCGGATTTCCGGCCAGCGGCAGTCGTAAGTGTTTTGGGACCGCGGGCAGCCACTTTTGCCGGTTTCGACGCGGGCGGCAACCTGATGGCTTTTGAAAAATATACCGCACCGGAAGCGGCGGGCGACTGGAACCCGGATTTTCTGGAAAAGAGCTTTGCGGCCAACCCGTTTTTTGCCGTTGCGCCGGAAGGCCGCGTCTTCCTTTGTGACCCGCGCCAACTGGTAATCCCTGAAGCCCTTTATGCCGAAGAATCGCTGGCCGACTGGATTCGCACCTGCTATTTTATGGAAGGGGAAGAAGATCTTTTGGTAACCACGGTTTCGGGTGCGCCCTACCGCGTGGCCACGGTTTGCAGCGGCCCGATGAAGCAGCGGGTGGCCGCCGGCAAAACCGGCAAAGGCATCTATGCCATGGGTGCAGCCCTGCTCCACGGCACGCCTGCCAAAACCGGCGAATGCGCCCGCGTGCTGCTCACCGCCGATACTACTTACCTGGCTTTGTGGCGGGATGGAAACCTGCTGGAAGCCGTTGCGTTTGGCGAAACCGAAGCATCATCGGTGGCCTACCGGCTGCATGGATTGTTGCATAAAAACGGGGTGGACGCCGGTGGCGTGCAGGTGTTTGCCGAGGCGCTGTATCCGGCTTTGGAAACCATTGCACTGCTAGGCGATTACTGGCAACTGACCCCTTCCGGCAACGAAGCCGCTGACGTGTGGGAAAGCGTTTCCCGGTCTTTTTCCCGTGTTCGCGCATGCGTGTCGTAGGCGGCGCGATTGGTGGAAGGCGCTATGAAATTCCGGCGCGGCTTTCGGCACGGCCGCCGACCGATCGCGCCAAAGAAGGCCTTTTCAACATTCTCCAAAACCTGATTTCCCTTGAAGGCCTGCGCGTGCTCGACCTTTTTGGTGGCAGCGGCGGTATGAGCTACGAGTTTTTGTCGCGCGGCGGGGCAAGTGGCACGACGGTGGAAGCCGACCGCAATGCCGTGGCTTTTATCCGCAAGACGGCCGATGTATTCGGCATTGCCGACCGGCTGCGGGTATCGCAAAGCGACGTGTTTAAGTTTTTGCGAAACACGTCCGAAACCTTTGATCTCGTGTTTGCCGACCCCCCGTATGCCTTGCCGCAAATGGGGAACCTACCAGAGGTTGTTTTTTCCGGAAATCTCCTCACTCCAAGTGGATTTTTCATCCTGGAACACGGCACCAAAACACCTTTACCAGAACATCCGGCCCTTTTTCGGGAGGCGACCTACGGCGATTCTACCTTTTCTTTTTATCAAAAGTCTCTCTAAAGAAAAACTTTATGCAGCGCATTTGCTTGTTTCCCGGCACTTTCGACCCGCTCACCGAAGGGCATGTAGACGTAATCCGGCGGGCTGCCGGGTTGTTTGACAAGCTGGTGGTGGGGGTGGGGGTGAATGCGTCGAAGCAAACGATGTTCAGCATTGAGCAGCGCACCGACTGGATTCAAAAGATTTTCGAAAGCGATCCACACGTCGAAGCCGCCGCTTATGAAGGCCTTACGGTGGATTACTGCCAAAAAATCGGGGCAAAGTTTATCCTGCGCGGCATTCGCTACGTTTCGGATTTTGAGTATGAAAAAGCCATTGCCGATATGAACCGCGCGCTGGTTCCGGATTTGGAGACTATTTTCCTTACGACCTCGCCGCAGTACAGCACCATTTCCTCCACGCTCGTGCGCGATGTAATTCGCAACGGCGGCCCGGCCAACCGGTTTCTACACAAAGCGCTGCACAAGGATATTAAAGCGTATCAGCGGAAGATGGCGAAGGGATAAGATTTCAAAGCCAGAAACCAAAAGACAAATTGAGAAAAAAGCGGCCAACCCTTATAAAGGTTTGGCCGCTTTGCTTTTAAATTTCCGGAAAAACTAGTAGTGGACTACCCGCAAGGTGCCGGGTTTGTGCCAGGCCCGGTAGCGTTCCAGTTCTTTACCAATGCGGTTGGTCAGGAAATAGATGACCACTAAATCATCCGTAAGGCCGATAATTGGGAAGAGAAAGCCGGGAATGATATCAATCGGGGAGATAACGTAGACCAAGGCAAGAATGGTTGCTACGATCGTCAGAAACGAAATCCGGTATTGGCCGGCGCGGGCGTCGGTAATCATATCGCGCAGCTCGCGGCGGTGCTGCCACAGGCCGGCAAAGCCCCGGATGCGGGCCACGGTGCGGGCAAAAGGAATTTTAGGCATGGTTGGGTAATAAGACGTTTTAAAAGCCGTCTGGTTTACATAAAAGCCGCAATTCGGGTACCGTTTTTGGTGAAGCAGTCGTTAAAAAAGCGGGCACTTTTTCCGGAAATTTTCAGCCCGGATGACTTGTCAAGTCTATCAACAATTTCTCCGAGGACTTGACAAGTCTCAAACGCGCTAGGGATGGCAGCGGAAAGCCCACAGCGTCCCGAAGGGCGCGACCCTTCGACAAGCTCAGGGTGCAAATACATACAGCCCGGGCCGAAGGCAGCGCGCCAAAAACCCATTACACCTTCACCATCCGGCTTTCACACGCCAGTACCTCGGCAATCGCGGCGTAGGTTTTCAACGTCAGCTTCGGGATTTTTCAGCCGGCACCCATAGCACTTCCTCAATGTCTTCTTCGGCCTGTGGTTGCAGGGTTTCGTGGCCACTCGCTTTCATGGCATACCAAGCGGTACGCTTCACGTATTCCTTGCCGCCCTGCGTGTAGAGGTGCCAGGTGTCGCAGAGGTGATCGCCCAACACCAGGCGTTTCACACCGGTTTCTTCCTGCACTTCCCGTACGGCGCATACGTCCAGCGATTCGCCTTTGTCGAGCTTGCCTTTGGGTAAATCCCATTTGCCGCGCCGGAAGATAAACAACATCTCGCCCTTCTCGTTGCGCACCAGTCCGCCGGCTGCGTCCACGTGCTTGAACCGTTTGGAAAGGCTTTGGAGCAGGTCTTCTTCCCGGAAATCGCTGAGGATAACGCCCGGAACCGTGCCTTCCTCCAGTTGCTCTATCGCCAGGCGAAGCTGTTTGGAAGACGCGCCTTCATACTGCACAAAAGTCTTGGCTTCCGGATGGCGGGACAAGTAGCGGGAAGGTTGGGTGGTGAGGATCAGGGGGCGGTCCTGAACAAAAATTTTGCGTACAAACACCGGAAAAAAGAGAAGGCTGGAAGAAAGAGGCCGCGGGCTGTTGTAGGTTTGCCGGTTATGACAACGCCCAAACATTTCGCCCAAAAGCTGCTGCAAATTAGTGCCGTCAAAATTGATGCCCAAAACCCATTTACCTGGGCTTCGGGCTGGAAATCGCCGGTGTATTGCGACAACCGCACCCTGCTGGCCCATCCTCACGTCCGCGATTTTGTGAAAAGCGAACTGGCCAATATGGTGCTGGAGCATTTCCCCGACGCCGACTGCATCGCGGGCGTGGCCACGGCGGGCATTCCCCACGGTATGCTGGCCGCCGACCTCCTCAAACTGCCCTTCGTCTATGTGCGTTCCAAACCGAAAGAACACGGTCGCGGCAATCAGATTGAGGGTGGACTGCAACCGGGTTGGAAAGTGGTGGTTGTGGAAGACCTCGTGAGCACCGGCGGCAGCAGTCTGCAAGCGGTGGAAGCCTTGCGCGCAGCGGGCGCGGAGGTGATTGGGATGTGTGCTCTCTTTACCTACGGTTTCCCGGTGGCACAGGCAGCGTTTGAGAAAGCAGGCGTGCCGCTCAAAACCATCAGCAACTATGCAGCGTTGCTCGAAACGGCCCTGGAAAGCGGCAAAGTTTCAGCGGACGAAATGGAGACCTTGCAGGTGTGGCGGGAAGCGCCGGAAGTGTGGGGAAGGTCAGGGATGAGGAATGAGGGATGAGGAATGAGGGATTTGTAGAGACAAGGCATGCCTTGTCTTCAGACCAAGACGCAAATTTTCCAAGGCACAGGGTGGTTAGGGATTATGTAGAGACAAGGCATGTCTTGTCTTTACGGAAACGGAATAGGATATCTAGGAATGTTATAGCTCTTATCTTTTGTCACCCCGCCTTTGGGCGGAATGACAAAAGATAAGAGCCCCAAAACCCTTGGTTTTCGGGGATGCGCATTTAGGAGACCGCTTTTTATCAAATCAACGAGCGCCACATTCGCTTCTTCATGAACTTCCGACCCAACAACTTATTGATGGTCGCCCTGACGCAGGCGGTGTGTTGGGGGTATCTGAAGGCGCGGGTGGGGCCGTTGCAGGCTTTAAATTCCGGAAATGTTTCTCTCTTAATCCTTTCCACCGTCGCGATTACCGCCGCCGGTTACCTCATCAACGATTTCTACGACACGGCCATCGACACGCGAAACAAGCCACAAAAAGCCCTGCCCAATATTCCGGAAATCCGCCGGAAAACGGTTCTTTTTTATGCGCTTTTGAATGCGGTTGGAATGCTGGCTGCCCTGCCAGTGGCGCGGGCGGCGGGGACGCTTTTATTATTGCTGATTCAGGCTGGAACCATTTTCCTTTTATGGGCCTATTCAGTTTGGTGGAAACGACTGCCGGTGATTGGAAATTTAGTGGTGGCGGCGCTGACGGCGCTGAGTATTCTGCTGCTGGTTTTGTACGAGCCTTTGTTTTGGATTTCCGGAAATTCTCCTCAAATTCTTGCTGTTCGTAACGCGATAACCGGCCTTGCAGGCTTTGCCTTCCTGCTTACCTGGATGCGCGAAATGGTGAAAGACATCGAAGATCTGGAAGGCGACCGCGCCGAAGGCTGCCGGACGTTGCCCATCGTCTGGGGCGTAAGAAACACTGTATTGCTGACGGCCTTTTTAGGGGTTTCGTCCATTGCTTTTTTAAGCCTGATTTCCGGAAATCTGGCGCAGCAGAGCAAGATGTTTGCAGCGGTTTTAATCACCTTCCTTATCACCCTGCCGCTGGCGCTCTGGACAATAACGTTATTCCGCCAAAAAACGCCTGCCGGTTTCCACCGCTACAGCAATCTCTTGAAATTGTTGATGCTCGGTGGATTGGTTTGTTTGTGGTGGATTTGATAGGTAGCAGTTTCCATCAAATCGGTTGTGCAAGGCATGTAATATGTGCTTGGTAGAGACGTTGCATGCAACGTCTCTACTTAAATTCGACATTTTTACACCAAAACGCCGAAGGCTCCAACGCGAAGCTCCAACTTCATCCAACGCCCGAAGGGCTCCAACAATACCATGCTTATCCTCGCCTCCCAATCGCCCCGCCGCCAGCAACTGATGACACAGGCCGGCTATGATTTTGAAATCCGCATTCCCGACGTGGACGAAACCGCGCCGGAAGGCGTAGAAGCCGAAAAAGTAGCCGAGTTTCTGGCCCGCAAAAAAGCCGATGCCATTTTCGCCACCGAAGGCCAGACCATCGTAGCCGCCGACACCATCGTGATTCTGGATGGGGAAATGATTGGCAAGCCCGCCGATGCCGAAGATGCCATCCGGATGCTTCGCCGCCTTTCCGGAAAGGCCCACACCGTAGCTACTGGCGTGTGCATCCGCAACGTCGAGAAAGTAGAATCTTTTACCGTGCTAAGCGAGGTGGTGTTCCGGGAATTGGTCCAGGAGCAGATTAATCATTACGTCGCCACCCAGCCGCCGCTCGACAAAGCCGGCTCTTATGCCATTCACGAGTGGATTGGGCTGGTAGCCATCGAGCGCATCAACGGTGATTATTACAGCGTGATGGGCCTGCCGATTGGCGAAGTGGTGAAAATCCTGAGCAGCGATTTTGGCGTGGAGTTGCCGTTGCAAACCGGCTTCTAAGCCCGGTGTATCTTCGCGCTCGTTTTCAGACCCTTATTTTCCGGAAAACGGCCCTCTTTTTCCGGAAAGCTCTATCCCCCAAATGGAATACGCATTCCGCGACATCGAACAGAAATGGCAGCAATTTTGGGCTGCCCACGACACGTATAAAGTTGTAGAAGACCCCGACCGGCCGAAGTACTACGTGCTGGATATGTTTCCCTATCCCAGCGGCGCGGGGCTGCATGTGGGCCACCCGCTCGGCTACATTGCAAGCGATGTTCATGCCCGTTACAAGCGCCTGCGCGGCTTCAACGTGCTGCACCCGATGGGCTACGACGCCTTTGGATTGCCGGCGGAACAATATGCCATCGAAACCGGTCAGCATCCCGCCAAAACCACCGAAGAAAACATTGCCCGCTACCGCAGGCAGCTGGACGCCATCGGCTTTTCCTACGACTGGAGCCGCGAGGTAAAAACATCCGACCCGGCGTATTACAAGTGGACGCAGTGGCTGTTCCTGCAACTCTTCCACTCCTGGTATGACCGCAAAGCCCAGAAAGCGCGGCCTATTGCCGATTTGCTGAAGATTTTTGAGAAAGAAGGGAACCTGAACCACACCTGCCCCGGCGACCCGCGCCTGCAATTCGAGGCCGACGGCTGGAAGAAAAAATCGGGTGAGGAGCGGCGCGCGGTCTTGATGAATTACCGGCTGGCTTACCTGGCGCTGACCGACGTGTGGTGGTGCGAGGCGCTGGGCACGGTGCTGGCCAACGACGAGGTGATTGGCGGCGTGAGCGAGCGCGGCGGCCACCCGTGTGTGCGTAAGAAAATGCGGCAGTGGAATTTGCGCATCACCGAGTATTCAGACCGGCTGCTGAATGATCTGGAAACGATTGACTGGAGCCCGGCGGTAAAGGAAATGCAGCGCAACTGGATTGGCAAAAGCACCGGTGCGATTGTGGAGTTTCCGGTGGATGGCGGCGAAGGGCGCGTGATCAAAGCGTTTACCACCCGCCCCGACACGATTTTTGGGGTGGATTTTCTGGTGCTGGCCCCCGAACACGAGCTGGTTGGGGTGATTACGACAGCCGATTACCGGAAAACGGTGGCCGAATACGTGCAGCAGGCCGCAGCCAAGAGCGAGCGCGAGCGGATGACGGAAGTGAAAAAAGTAACCGGCGCGTTTACCGGCGCTTACGTCACGCATCCTTTCACCCGCAAATCCGTTCCGGTTTATATTGCCGATTACGTGCTGGCGGGCTACGGCACGGGCGCGATTATGGGCGTGCCGGCGGGCGACGAGCGCGACTTTGCTTTTGCGCGGGAATTTGACCTGCCGATTACCAATATTTTCGGGGCGCACTACACCGGTCACGAAGCCTGTAGTAGCAAAGACGCCATCATTGAAAGCAGCGGTTTCCTCAGCGGCCTGCCTGCCGACAAAGCCTTTGATGCGGCCATCCGCGCGCTGGAAGACGGCGGCGTGGGCTATGCGCAAACCACCTACCGCCTGCGCGACGCGGGCTTTAGCCGGCAGCGCTACTGGGGCGAGCCGTTCCCGATTGTGTATCGCGGCGCGACGCCCTATGGCATCGACGAGGAAGACGTTGCGCTGCCCGACGAACTGCGCCAATTGCCTGTGGTGCTGCCCGATGTGGAAACCTATGGGCCGGGGCCGGAAGGGCAGGGGCCGCTGGCCAATATTGAAGACTGGGTAACCACGCCTGCCGGACTGCGCGAAACCAACACAATGCCGGGTTACGCCGGTTCGTCGTGGTATTTTCTGCGCTACGCCGACCCGTTCAACGACGAAGCCTTTGCCGACCCCGATGCTACGAGCTACTGGGGGCAGGTGGATGTGTATATGGGCGGAACGGAACACGCCGTGGGCCACTTGCTCTACGCCCGTTTCTTTACGAAAGTCTTGTTTGACCTCGGTTATATCGGGTTTGATGAGCCGTTTAAGCGGTTGATCAATCAGGGGATGATACAGGGAGTGTCGCGTTATATCCTGCTGCACCGCGAAACCAAGACCTTTTACTCGGCAAATGTGCCGGTTCCCAAAGGATATGAACTGGACCCGGTACGCGTAAATCTTGCTTTGGTGGATGGTAATAATCTTGACATCGAAGGTTTTAAAAAATGGCGACCAGAGTATGCTGATTACCACTTTGAGAAAGGTGCCGATGGCTCTTTTCAGTGTGAATCGATGGTTGAAAAAATGTCCAAATCCAAGCACAACGTTGTAAATCCCGACGATGTGGTGGCGCAGTACGGCGCGGATACCTTCCGGATGTACGAGATGTTCCTCGGGCCGTTGGAAGCGAGCAAGCCGTGGGATACGCAGGGCATCGAGGGCGTACACCGTTTCCTGAAAAAGACCTGGCGCTTATTTTACGACCCAAACGGGCAATGGCTGGTAACCGCCGAACCGGCCACTGAGGCGCAGCTTCGCGTGCTGCACAAAACCATCAAGAAAGTTGGAAGCGATATTGAAGCGTTCTCTATGAACACGGCGGTTTCGGCCCTGATGATTTGCGTCAACGAACTCACCAGCAGCAACTGCCATTCGCAGGAAGTGTTGGAAAACCTGTTGGTTATCCTTGCGCCGTTTGCCCCACACCTGTCTGAGGAGTTGTGGTGCGCGATGGGCCATCAATCTTCCGTGGTGGATGCCGGCTGGCCGGTCTATAACGAGCAGTACCTCACCGAAACCGAGAAAATGTACCCCGTAGCCATCAACGGTAAAACGCGCTCCGAGGTGCTTTTACCCGTGGATGCCACCGAAACCATGGTGCAGGACGCTGTTTTCCGGGATGAAGTCGTCTTGAAATGGCTGGAAGGCCGCCAACCGAAGAAGATTATTTTTGTTCCCGGAAAGATGATAAATGTGGTGGTGTAGATAATTGGACTTCCCTTCGGGAAATTGGACGCCTCCCGCATTGGATAATTGGAGCCTCCGGCTTCAACCGACGTGGGGTTTGGGAAATTAATTTCAAGTGTCCTGCGGTTATTTTTTGTCGAATCAACTGCAATTCCTTTTTTCTTTTCAACCAGGCTTTAACTTCTCAGGTCTCCAATTTCCCGAAGGGAAGTCCAATTTTGCGCAGCAAAGTCCAATCCGCCCCGGCGGGTCCAATTTTCCGAAGGAAAGTCCAACATCTCCATATGAAACGCAGAACCATCACCCTCATTCTCCTATCTTTTTTCTTTCTCCTCGCCGCCGGATTCTTTGCTTTCTACAACAAAGAATACAAAGAGCAGCCCAAGCATTTGCCGGTCTTGGGGCAGCCGGGCCACCGCGTGGATACGTTTACGTTTATTGACCAGCAGGGCAAGGCCATTACCCGCGAAGACCTTGCCGGAAAAATCTATGTGGTGGAGTATTTCTTTACCACCTGCGAAAGCATTTGCCCAAAGATGAACGAAAATATGGCGAAGGTGTATGCCGCATTCCGGGGCAACGACCGCGTCAAGATTATGAGCCACACCGTGGACCCGGAGGTTGATAGCCCGGAAGTACTGAAAGAATACAGCCTCAAATTTGACGCCGATCCGAACCAGTGGCACTTTGTAACCGGCGACAAGCAGCGCCTCTACGAAATGGCCGTGAACAGCTACCTGCTGGCCCTGGCCGAAGACTCGACCAACCCGAAAGTAATGCCCGATTTTATCCACACGCCCAACTTCGTTTTGGTGGATGACAAAGGCTATCTGCGGGGGCGCGGCAGCTACGACGGCACCAATCCAACTGAAGTCGCCCAGCTCATTGGGGATATGAAAGAGCTGTTGAAGGAGGAGGTAGCGGATAGTAAGTTTTAAGGAGCCAAGAGCCAAACGTCAAAGCCCAAATTGCCAAAAGCCAAAAGTCAAAACCCAAAGATTCCGAAGCCACTTAGAAGGCTTTTGGAAGAACATAATTTCGGAAATTTCCGGAAAAGACCCGTCAGGTTTTTGAAACCTGACG
>JAEWBT010000038.1 GCA_023391015.1 Bacteroidota bacterium | reverse complement strand
GTTGGTTTGTAAAACCCTATCGCGGGGTTGGTAGCGGGGGGGGGGGGCGTGCCGCGATACCAGATTTGGGTGGTAAAAGCCGCCCCGGCAGCAATAGAATTGGGCAGGGAGACGGTACGGACAATGCCAGAAGTGGCGACCGTGCGCGCCTGGCCATTCACTTTTACAGAGTCAATCGTCAGGCTGTTGTTCAGCTCAAAAACATACTGATTCATCGTCACCCGCGCAACCGCATTGGTTTGCACACTTCCGGCAACGGCGATGTTGGTGTTGTTAAGAGCGATGTCCAGCTTCACGTATTTCACGTCGTAGTCTTCCTCGGCAGGCGAAGCGATGGCCGCTTTGGAGAAATTCCGGAAATGGGCGCGCTTGCCTTCGGCGCAGGAATGAGAAACGGTTGGCTGGGCGAGGCCGGGAACGGCGCTTAGGAGCGAAAGCGCGGTGAGGAGTCGTATTTTCATAAAACGGGTTATAAAGGTAACGGCCGGGCGCATGATAAATGAAGAAGCTTTTTTTAATCTTAAAGCTTGCCCTAAAAACAAAGCATTGTGCAGGAAAGAGGCAAATAACCCCTTCCGAAGGGGTTGGTAACCCGTTCGAAAGAGTTCGGAAGGTGTTTTTTAAGGGTTGGTAACCCTTTTAGAAGGGGTAGGAAGGTGTGTTTTAGGGGTTGGTAACCCGTTCCGAACGGGTTAGGAGGTCTTTTCGGAGCCTTTGCAATAGAAAATCCCCCGGGTAGGTCCCCTTCAACAAGTGCCTTATTAGTTTTTGCCGGAAATCTCCTCTTCCACCACCGGATTCTCTTCATCAGTGGGCGTATCCTTTTCCTCCAAAGCCGTCAGGATACTCACGTTCAGCTCAAAACCCAGCAGGATGATAAAGGTGTTGATATATACCCAAACCATAAAGGCGATGAGCGTCCCGATAGAGCCATACACCTTGTTGTATTGGATGAAATTATTCACCAGATAGAAGAATACTACCGTGGCCACAAGGCAGAAGGCCGTAGCCAGCACCGAGCCGGGCGACACAAACCGCGGCTTGCGCACCAACGATGAGCCGTAGCGATAGATCATGCAAATGCTCACAAAAACCAGCAAGGCCACCGCTATCGGTGATGCATAATGCACCAGAAAATGGCCGCCTTTGATGCGCAACATGTAATCTGCCAGGTATTTGCCCTGAATCAGCAAGGCGGCAATGGCTACCAGCACGGTTGCCAGCAGCATAAACGTGAGCTTGATGGAAATCCACCTTCGCCGCAGGCCGCTACGTTTTTTATACACCGGCGTTTGCTGGTCGAAGGAGCGCATCAGCCCCATCATGCCGTTGGAAGCAAAAAACGCCGACAAAACAATACCGAAAGAAAGAATCGAGCCTTGCTGGGTATTCAGAAAATCAAGGAGCACACTGCGAACACTGTCGGCCAGTTTGGTATCTGAAAAAATAACCGGCAGCAGATCCAGCAAGGTTTCCTGCACATTGTCGAGCGGCAGGTAGGGCACCAACGAAAACAAAATCAGCATCGTTGGCGGGATGGCCATCAGGAAATTATACGTCACCGCCGCAGAGCGCACGTTCAGCTGCGCCGCCGCCAGGTGCCGGAAAAACCCCTTCCCTACTTCTTTAACCGTCAGCCCGCCCAAACCGGGAGGGCGAACCTGCCCCAAGTCGTAGAGCCACTGCTGCACGAGCGGTCGGCGGGCTTTTAAAGAACGGGTTTGAGGCATGGATTAAAAGGATAGAAGGCTTTCCGGAGCAGGCAATTTTTCCGGAAATCATGATGGCTTGAGAGTGTTCTCAAAGCAAGGAGTTGAAAGGGAACTAAATGGTTTCCTACAAAATCTTTGTCATCCTGCAAAGGATCTCTTTAAAAAGGCTTAGTGAGGAAGCGATAAGGGATTCTTACAAGAATGACAAAGACGCTGCGAGAATTCAAACCGGAAGGTTTCAGTTCAAAAGGAAAGCTTCCGGAAATACAGCTAAAAACTACAGGTTTTGAAGGATAAAGTCCGTCATCCGGCGGTAGAGTTGCAGCCGCGTCACACCGCCATAGATGCCGTGGTTGCGGTTAGGGTAATACTCGCTTTGGAAATCTTTGTTGTGGCGAATCAGCTCATCGGTCAGCACTACGGCGTTCTGGAAATGCACGTTGTCGTCGGCAGTGCCGTGAATCATGAGGAACTTGCCACGCAGATTTTTGGCCATGTTCAGCGGCGCGTTGTCTTCGTAGCCCTGCGGGTTTTCTTCGGGCGTGCGCATGAACCGCTCGGTGTAGATATTGTCATAGAACCGCCAGTTGGTAACCGGTGCCACGGCAATGGCCGCTTTGAACACGTCGGGCGCTTTGAAGATGCAGGTGCTGCTCATAAATCCGCCATAACTCCAGCCCCAAATGCCAATGCGGGCGCTGTCCACATAGGATTGCTGCGCAAAATAGCGGGCCACGGCTATCTGATCGTCGCTTTCGTAGCGGCCCAGTTGCAGGTAAGTCGCTTTCTTAAAATCACGACCGCGGAAGCCGGTGCCGGTGCCGTCAGCGCACACAATAATATAGCCTTTCTGCGCCAGCATTTGGTGCCAGTAATAGTCCGTTCCCATAAACGCATTCAGCACTTTCTGCGAGCCGGGACCACTGTACTGGTGCAAGAGGACTGGATATTTTTTCGAGGAGTCAAAATCCGGCGGGGTGATTACCCAGGCATTCAGGTAGGTGGTTTTGCCGTCGGCAGCCGCAATTGGCAGCTTCGTCAGCTTTACCGCGCCCATCTTTTTGGCGGCCAAGGCTTTTTGCAATCCCGCGTTGTCTTCCAGGGTGCGCACTACTTTTCCGGAACGGTCGGTGAGGCGGAAAACCGGCGGCGTCGTAATCGTAGAGAAACGTTCCAGAAACAGGTCTTTCCCGGCGGGGGTAATGTCGTGGCTTCCAGCTTCGCGGGTGAGTTGTTGCACCCCTTTTCCGTTCCAATTCGCCACATACAACTGCCGGTCCACCGTTTGCGGCGCAGCGATAAAATAGATTTTCTCCTTTTCTTCATCCACACTCACGATTCCGGCTACATCCACGTTTGCAGGCGAAAGGCGCGTGTGTTTCCGGCGCTTCCAGTCGTAGGCATAAAGGGAATTCGCCCCCTCGCGCTCGGAGGTATAAAACAAGAGCGATTTTCCGGAAATAAAATGCCGGTTGTCGTCAATCTCCACATACGCCTTATCGGTTTCGGTCAGGATGCTTTCGGTAGCACCGGTTTCGGGGTTTGCCAGCAGGTAATCCAACTGGTTTTGGTGGCGGTTCATGCGCAGCACACACAGTTGCGTCGGCGAAACCCATTCAATCCGCGGGGTATATTCGGCGGCGCCTGCCACAGTCACCTTTTGACCGTCCTGCAGGTCGTACATATGAATGGTAACTACGCTGTTGGGCGCGCCTGCTTTGGGGTATTTATAGCGGTATTCCTGTGTGTAAGCGCTGGTATCGTAGGTGGTAAAGCTAAATTCCGGAACAGCGCTTTCGTCAAAGCGGTAGTAGGCAATGTAGCGCGAATCGGGCGACCACTGAAAGGCGCGGGAAAACTCAAATTCTTCCTCATACACCCAGTCGCAGTTGCCGTTAATCACGTGGTTCCACTTGCCGTCGGTGGTTACGGCGGTGGTTTTTCCGGAAGCCAGATCGCGGTAATAGAGGTTGTTGTCGCGCACGAACGCCACCTTCTGTCCATCGGGCGAAAACGTAGCATGCAGCACTTTGCCACTGTCAATAAAAATCTCTTTTTGAGTAGCTACATCGTACACCGCAGCGCGGTACGAAGCCGAGCGGCGGTAAATGGGCGTGCCTTCCGAGAACAGCAAAATCCGGCCTTCGTCGGTGCTGAGGGAGAAATCTTCTACGGGTTTGAGCGTGCTGGGAAATTTCCCCGACCACAGGGTTTTGGTGGTTCCGCCGCCGTCGAGGTCGGTCACCAGAATGCGCGTCAGGCTGTCTTGTTGCAGCGAAGTGTAACGCTTGCCGTCGCGGGTGGCGTTAAATCCCGGAATGGTTTTGGCGCGAAACGTCCCTTTCTGCCAGATGTCTTCTAAGGTGATGCTTCCGGTTTGTGCCTTGGCAGACGAAAAGCCGGAAATAACAAAAAGCCCTACAAGCGCGGGCCGGAACGCGCGGAAAAAGCAGCGGTGCAGCGTGGAAACCATAGCCGCAAAGCTATGATAGTCTTATTTTGGAAACAGACCAGTGGTAAAACCCGCAATGATTTAAATACATTTTTCGGGTAGAGAGGAGGCATGCCTTGTCTCTACAAAGCACGAACGGAGGAAATACCGAACGTCCAATCTTTACGCGCCAATCGTTGCATTAATCCCCCGGTCAATCAGCGCTTCGCACTGCGGGCGCAGGGCTTCAAACGAATCGTTTTTAACGGCGTACTTGCCTTTAAAATGAATAATCAGCGCGCATTGTTCGGCCTGCTCCGGCGAGTGGTCGCAGATGTCAATCAGGGCCTCAATCACGTGGTCAAAGGTGTTTACCTCGTCATTCCACACAATCAGCGCGTGCAGTTCCGCCGTTTCCGGGGCCAGCAGCACGTCGGTATCGGTCTGCTCCTGCCGACCAGGCTGGTCGTGGAGCGCAAAAAGAAAATTACGGTTCCGCATCGTGTTCACATTTACAGCGGCAACAAAAAACGCTTTCTACTTTTGAGGCTTTCCTCAACCGCTTTTTTCATTTTTTCCGCCTTGTTTAGCCGCAAAAGTACAGCAGACCTTTCGCATACCTCTGCCGCAGGCCCGCAGCCGCCTAAATTTCCGCTCCTCTTCGTGCTGGAAAACGTGCGCTCGATGCACAACGTCGGCTCGGTGTTCCGCACCTGCGACGCCCTGGGGTTGGAAGCCTTGTACCTGATCGGCTACACGCCTACCCCGCCTCACCGC
>JAEWBT010000128.1 GCA_023391015.1 Bacteroidota bacterium | reverse complement strand
CACCGAAGCAGGACACGCCGCAGGAGACGGTGGTGGAACCGGTAACGGTCTATGGCATTTCCAAATACGCAGGCGAGCTGTGGTGTCAGTATTATTTCCGGCGCTACGGGCTGGATGTGCGCTCCATTCGCTATCCGGGATTGATTTCCTGGAAAGGACAACCGGGTGGGGGAACCACCGATTATGCGGTTTCTATCTACCACGAAGCGCTGATTTCCGGAAAATACACCTCTTTTCTGGGGGAAAATACCTACCTGCCGATGATGTATATGGATGATGCCATCCGCGCCACCATCGAGCTGATGGAAGCGCCGGCCGAAAACCTTTCCACGCGCATGGCTTACAATATCTCCGCCATGTCTTTTTCGCCGAAGGAAATCACCCAAAGCATTCAGCGCCACTTGCCACATTTCAAAATCGCCTACGCACCTGACTACCGGCAGGAAATCGCCGAAAGCTGGCCGGTCAGCATTGATGATTCTGTGGCCCGCCGCGATTGGAGCTGGCAGCCGGAATTTGACCTGGATAAGATGACGGCGGATATGCTACAACATCTGCGTGATGGAAAATAAAAGTGCTTCTAAGCGCCATCTGGTCGTCCTTACCGGCGCGGGCATCTCCGCCGAAAGCGGTCTGAAAACCTTTCGGGATTCCGACGGGCTGTGGGAAAATTACCGTGTGGAAGATGTGGCCACGCCCGCAGCCTTTGCCAAAGACCCGGCTATGGTGAATCGTTTTTACAACGAGCGCCGCCGGCAGGTGGCCGAAGCGCAGCCCAATGCGGCGCACCAAGCGTTGGCTGAGCTGGAAAAAGATTTTCGGGTAACGATTATTACCCAAAACATTGACGACCTGCACGAGCGCGCCGGTTCTTCCAACGTACTGCACCTGCATGGCGAGATTTTTAAAAAGCGCAGCGCCCGCCAACCTCACGCCGACCACCTGGCCGTTCCGGAAACCAGCGACATTGTGGAAGGCGACAAAGCGCCGGATGGCAGCCTGTGGCGGCCCCATATCGTTTGGTTTGGCGAAGATGTTCCCACAATCGCGCTGGCGGTGGATGTTGTTTCCCGCGCTGATGCTTTAATGGTGGTGGGCACTTCGCTGCAAGTCTATCCTGCTGCGGGGTTGATTCACTATGTGCGGCCCGGCGTGCCTAAGTTTTTGGTGGATCAGAATCTTCCTTTGATTCACGACCGCGGCAACTGGACGTTTATTGCCCGCCCGGCTACGGAAGGTTTGCCGCTGGCTGCTGAAAAGCTACGGGAGACTTTTAAAGGGTGAAAATTTCCGGAAATAGGGGGCATTTTTCCGGAAAATAAGGCCTGATTTGCAGCAGCGGCTAAATAAGCTCCCGTCTTCACACCCTAATTTTGGTCCCGATGAAGACCCTGACCGGAGCTGATTTTTTGGATGCGCTAATCGCTATTCATGCTGCAGAAAGCCCCTTAGCGCAGAAGGTTTCTAAAATGCGGGCGGTATTGCAACGGGCCTGCAAGGCGATGACCGCTGGCGAAAGCGTTCAGTTTTCCAATCTTTTTTCCCGCCTCAATTATGTGTGCCGGAAAACAGGCCTGGATGCCCCTAAAACCTTTGCGATAAACGCTTTCCGCATCGCGGCGAACCGGGTGTTACACCAAGGTTTTGTGCCCACGCCGGAAGATTACAGCCAAAGTCTCAAAGCGGTTTGCGAGGCGATTGGCTATTTCTTTAAGGTGGAAATTCCGGAAATACTGGTGTCTTTTTTTCCGGAAAATCCAACTCCAAAGCCTGCCCGCAGGTCTGCCCGAAAACACGAGCGCATCCGTGTGCAGGTAACGCATTGGGACAGCACTTTTATTTACGCCCTGGACGAAGACCATCCCAGCGAAGCGCCTGTCAAAATATTTCTGGACACCGACGGCGAAAATGGTGCCTTTAAAGAAACGGTTTCTCAACTCTGGAAAGGCTGCCAGCTCAACCTGATTGACGTTCGCGTGGCGGATGACGGCACGTATCATCCCGAACTCTTGATTCTGGAGCCTGATTATTTGCTGGACGTCAGTGCGCTGGCCGAGTGCCGGAAAGAGCACAGCCGACACCCCCTGAATTTTTTGCGCAGCCGCCTGGAGCCGGTACTCGTCAACCGTCACATCCTGCTGGGAAACATCGCCAACCTGTTTCTGGACGAAATCATCCACGAAACACCCGACGCGCCGGTGCTTTTCGCCGACGCCATGAAAAAAGCGTTTAAAGCTTCTCCGTTTGAGTTTGCCACCTGCGCCGAGATTGACAAGGCGTTTTTTGACGATGCCCAAGCGCAGTTTATCAACATTCAAACCATCGTCCGGAAGGTCTTTCCGCAAACCGGCATTGACCGCGAAAGTGCGCTGCTGGAGCCGCATTTTATTTGCGAACAACTGGGTGTGCAAGGCCGGCTGGATTTACTGCAACTACAATCGGAAAAAGGCCGGAATGTGGTGATAGAACTAAAATCCGGAAAAGCGCCGTGGCCGGAAACCAACCACAGCCTCATTGGCGTTAACCACCAAAGTCAGGCGTTTCTGTATCAAATCATGATTCAGAAAATGCTGGGCGTGGCGTTCCGGGATTTAAGCACTTTTATCTGTTACTCTAAATACACCGACGCGAAGGCCAACCTGCGCCTTTCCGCGCCGTCGATGGCGGCCATTAAGGAAATTCTGGCGCTGCGCAACAGTATTGTGGCTAATGAACACGGCGTCGCCGCTGACCCAACGGAAAACGTCGCACAAGCTTTGCTAGATGGTATTTATCCCCACAACCTGCTGACGCACGCCGGGACCGCAAACGCTCCTTTTTTACAGAAATACATTATCCCGCAAATAGAGCAGTTCCGGGCACCGCTGGAAAACGCTTCGGCGCTGGAACTCGCATATTTTCATTCCTTTTATGCTTTCGTAACACGGGAACATTATCTTTCCAAAGCGGGTGAACCGGATGCCGACAGTACGCGCGGCATCTCCTCGCTCTGGTTGGCGTCCACCGACGAAAAAACCGAAGCCGGCGAAATCCTTACGGGCCTGACGATTTTGGAAAACCGCACCGAGAGCGACGACCCATTTCTGCGACTCCGGATTCCGGAATACGGCCCCGAATTTCTCCCGGCCTTCCGCACCGGCGATATTGTGATGCTCTACGAGCGCAACAACGATGGCGAGAACGTAACCAACCGGCAGGTTTTCAAAGGCGCAGTTGCCCAGATTTCTCCGACTGAAATCACCATCCGGGTGCGTTACAAACAACGTAATCCGGCGGTGTTGCCCCAAGGCAGTCGGTATGCCATAGAGCCTGATTTTCTGGACGCAACCTACCTGGCGCAATATCGTGGTTTATACTCTTTTTTACAGGCCAGCCAAGAGCGGAAAGACCTTTTGCTAAGCCAGCGTGCACCGGTTGTGGATGCTTATGCCGAAGTCACGTGCACTTGCGAAACGCCGGAAATCGCCCGCATTGTAGCAAAAGCCAAAAGGGCGAAAGACTATTTCCTGCTGCTTGGCCCGCCCGGCACCGGCAAAACCTCGCTGGCCTTAAAAGCGCTGGTAGAAGAATTTTACCAGAATCCGGAAACCAATATCCTGCTGCTTTCTTATACCAACCGCGCGGTGGACGAGATTTGCGATGCGTTGAATACCGTAGCAGGAAGTCCGGATTATGTGCGCATTGGGCCGGAGCTTTCCTGCGAGCCCAAGCACCGCCACCGGCTGCTGGACCGCGTGATCGGTCACTGTAACAAACGCGACGAAGTGCGGGCCGAGATCCGAAAACACCGGATTTTTGTGGGAACTGTTGCCTCGCTTTCCGGAAAAACAGACCTTTTCAGGTTGAAACAATTTGGCGTAGCCATCGTGGATGAAGCGTCGCAGATTCTGGAGCCGATGCTGCTGGGATTGCTGTCCGCCAAAAGCGTCCGGGGTGGCAATGCAATTGAGAAATTTATTCTGATTGGCGATCACAAGCAACTGCCGGCGGTGGTGGTGCAAAGCAGTGAAATTTCGGCGGTCCAAAACCCACAGTTGCGCCAAATCGGTCTGACCGACCGGCGCGAGTCGCTTTTTGAGCGTCTTTTCCGGAAACATCAATCGGAAACCGCTTCGCCGCACTGGGAAATGCTGTGCCATCATGGGCGAATGCACCCGGAAATCGCTTTCTTCCCCAACCAGTTTTTTTACAACAATCGCCTGAAGGCGGTGCCGACGCCACACCAACAAGCAGCGCTGCCTTACAGAAGCTGGAATTCCGGAAATCCGGTGCAGCAATTGGTGGCCACGCAGCGCCTTGCGTTCTTGCCCTCCGCTAAACACCCGGATGATAAAACGGCTAAAACCAACACAAATGAGGCCGCAACTGTCGTGCGGTTGCTACGGGAATTGTGGGATTTATGCCGGCAAAATAACCTGGAGCTGGTGGCCGACGAGCCACTGCCCACCGATCCGGAAAAATTCCGGAAAATCAGTGTTGGAATTATCACGCCTTACCGGGCGCAGATTGCGCTATTGCGGCGCGAAATTCATAAGCTGGGCATTGAATCACTTTACGATCTGACCATCGACACCGTGGAGCGTTTCCAAGGCTCGCAACGGGATGTGATTTTGTATTCTTTTTGTGTGAACGAGTCGTATCAGCTGGAACTGTTGGCCAATGTTGTGGAAGATGAAGGCCAACAGGTGGACCGAAAGCTCAACGTGGCCATAACCCGCGCCAAAAAGCAACTTTTCGTAACCGGCAATCCGGCGCTGCTCCAAAAAAATCCCATTTACAAAAGCTTTCTGGATTGCATCCGGGAGCGGGGAGGCTTTATGGAAGCAGAAACAATAGCTTCTGTAAGCGAAGATTTCCGGAAAATAAGTGCTTCTGCGGAGTTGTTTTGTCCGGTAGAAGCGCTGGGATAAAAGACAGCGCTTCTGCTATCCCGGAATGCGCCAGTCAATCGGCTTTTTGCCGTGCGCCACGAGGTACTCGTTGGCTTCTTTAAAATGATTGTTGCCGAAAAAACCATTGTGGGCCGAGAGCGGGGAGGGATGGGCGCTTTTCAAAACCAGGTGTCTGCCCGGCGGAATCAGCACCGCTTTGCTTTGGGCAAATTTTCCCCACAGCATAAACACAAGGTGCTTTTTCTGCGTCGCCAGTTGGTAAATCACTTGGTCGGTGAACTCGTGCCAGCCCAGCTTGGCATGGGAATTGGCTTTATGAGCCTCCACTGTCAGCGATGCGTTGAGCAGCAAAACCCCTTGCTTCGCCCACGATTCCAAGTTGCCGGTGTGGGGGATCGGAAATCCAAATTCGGCGTGGATTTCCTTGTAGATGTTTTGCAGCGATGGCGGCACGGCTACGCCCGGCTTCACCGAAAACGACAGCCCGTGTGCCTGCCCCGGTCCGTGGTAAGGGTCTTGTCCCAGAATTACCACTTCCACCGCGTCAAAAGGGGTAAATTTAAAAGCGTTGAAAATCTCGCCGCCCGCCGGAAAAATCTTTTTCCCCTGCGCAATTTCTGATTTGAGAGCCTGCGCGATTTGGGCGAAATATGGCTTTTGAAACTCCTGCTGCAAGACCGCTTTCCACGACGGCTCAATGGCTACGTCCATAAGGATATTTTTTCCGGAAAAGGCTGCTAAAAAGATGCCACCGGGGCTGTGCGCGTTTTCAGCGTATCGCGGAACATCAGGAAGCCACCGCAGGTTTCGTCGCGCCGCAGGTTTTGTTGGAGGATAAACAAATAGGCGTCGGTTTTGGGAGCGGTAAACGGAAAGGAAATCACATGGCTACCGGTTTTGCGCGTCCGATTGGTTTCGTGAAACAGGCGACGCTTGTCGGGTCCGAGGATTTCGGCGGTCAGCAGATTGGCGTCTTTGTTGGCAATAAAAGCCACCTGATACTTTTCCTTCTCGGCCAGCTCAATCACCACCGGAAACGGTTGGTTGGAAGACATCGTCAGCATGGCGTTGCGCACCACGGCAAAACCTTGGGCGGCGTAGTGTTGACGCACTTCATCTGCCAAAAGGCGCGTGTCGGGATCCATACAGCCTACTTTATTAGTTGCAGTGTTCTGCATCTGCGGCTGCTGGGCCTGTGTGGAAAAAGAAAAAAGAAAAAGACCGGCAAGGGAAAGAATAGCTTTCATAATTGGAGACGAAGTTAATAGAGCCGTTGAGGATAGAAGGGTTTAAATGTTATTTTTCTATACCCACTGTGCCATTTCTCCCTGATACTTCCGGGCCGCTTCGTGCGCTTTATCGGCAAAATCTTCGCCTTTGCTTAGGCTGCAAATTCCCCGGCTGACGTTGATCAGCAAGCCGCCATCGGCGTTGCAGCCCGCTTCGCACACCGACGCCACATCGCCGCCCTGCGCGCCCACGCCCGGCACCAGAAAGAAATGCTCCGGCAATAAATTCCGGATATGACGCAGGCCATCGGGGTTTGTGGCACCCACCACAAACATCAGGTTTTCCGGCGTACCCCAAGTAGCCGTTTTGCTGAGTACCACTTCAAAAACTTTCTCGCCGTCCTCTGTCTTGAGCATTTGGAAATCGGCGTTGCCTTTGTTGCTCGTCAGGCCCAGCACGATGCCCCATTTTCCGGAAAATTCCAAAAAAGGTGCCACACTGTCTTTTCCCATATAAGGCGCAATCGTTACCGCGTCAAAGGGATACGTTTGAAAGAACGTTTTAGCGTATTGCTGCGCCGTGTTGCCGATGTCGCCGCGCTTGGCGTCGGCAATGGTAAGGCAATCCGGACCGATGTAGGCTCTGGTTTCCTCCAGTATTTCCCAGCCGCGAATGCCCTGGGCTTCGTAAAAAGCAGTGTTGAGTTTGTAGGAAACGGCAAACTCGCGGGTGGCATCAATGATTGCCTTATTAAATTCCAGAACGCCGTCTTCTTTTGAGGAAAGATGCGTTGGCAGGTTGGCAGGATCGGTATCCAGTCCCACGCACAGCATGGACTTTTTGGCACGAATGGCAGCTACAAGGTCGGAACGGTTCATCTTGGATGCTTAGGCGTTGTATTTTCCGGTTTTGTCGGTGATGTGCATGTCTTCTACAAAAGACCGGTGCAGTTTCATATTAATCAGCAGCTCGTCGGCACCGGCTTCCCGGGCGGCTTCCTGCATCGTATCTAAGAGCGAAAATACCGCTTCATACGGTCCTTCCACTGTGGTTTCAAACGGGCCGACCACGAATTTCAATCCCGAATTTTGCACCACTGCAATCGCAGCATCCACAATTTCGTAGGCTTTGTCTTTCGGGTAGCGCAAGGGCAAAAACTGAATGGCAAGGTTGACGGTAGGGCGGGCAGGGTGCATGAGATATAAGGTAGGTATTGAAGGTGCCGGGCAGCGAAAAGAGAAAATCCTTTTTACTTACCGGACTATGGTGATTGGAACTGCTTTATTTTGTCCGGAAATGGTCTGCATCCGAAGCAGATAAAGCCCTGAAGCGAGATCCCGGAGGGGGATGGTTACTTCTGCCAATTCCGGAAAAATTTCCTTTAAGGCCTTACCCGTGGCATCCAGCAGGGAAAGGGATTTTATTACCTGATTCCCGGAGCGCACCCGAACCCAATCGCTGGCAGGAACGGGAAAAACCTCCCAATTATCGGTAGCGATAAAGCCAGTATTCAGGGTAGTAGAGTCAAAAAAATGGCAGCCAGAGCGGACGGCACAAGTGCCATCTGCAACGGCCACCGCGTAGGCACCTGTTGTCGCAGCAGACAAGGTTTGCAAGGTATCGTTTGGCAACACCGTAAAGGAGCCATCCAACTCACAGCGTACCCATTGGTAGTGAAAACGCATCCCGGTAGCCTGAGCTGTAAGCTGCCCATTTATTTGATTAACAGTTGTATCTATTGACACGCTACCTGCCCGGCGCATCAGATGCAGGTTGACGGTAGAATCACATCCACTTGCAGAGGTAAAGACAGCGCTGTAATTCCCGGTATCAGTCAGCAACCTGCCGTTAAAAATACAGACGCCTGCCGGTCCACAAAGCGTAGCCATATGGCTGGTAGTGGTATCTACGTCTATTGCTACGGGATAGCCGGCGTTGCCCTTGCATCCATTCCCGTTGACGTACTGGTAAAACAAAGTATCTGTTCCTTTGCCAAGAGGGTTTAGTTGACCCGTAGAAGCGTTCAAAGAGGCCACAGCACTGTTTGCATGACTCCAGATACCGTTTCCGGGGGTAGCCACGTAGGTAAATGCCGTACCTGCGCACAATTCTGATGGCCCGCTAACAACCGGGATGGCCGCTGCCGGGTAGATGGTGATGCCATAGCTTCGGGTCGTAACGCAGCCATTGGTATCTATAACCGTGTAAAGCGCATTGCAAAGGCCCGGAGCGAGCCCTGTAACGACGCCCGCGCCGGTTACAGAAAGCTTATTTGCACAGGAAGCCACACTCCAGGCACCACCGGAAGTGGCGTTTGCTAGTTGAAGGGTGTCGTTTACGCAGACATGAGCGGCGGCACCCGTAATCGGTAGAACAGCAGGCCTGGGCAGAACGGTAATCAGGTGGCTTACGGAATCCATGCAGCCCCCCGCGGTGGTCAGCTTATAGCGGATGGTAACCGTCCCTGCCGTCAGACCCGTAACCAGACCCGTTGCAGAGACCGTAGCTCTTGGCGGATGCGTGCTTTCCCACACCCCGCCGATGGATGCATTGTTAAGTTGGATGGTACTGCCCTTACAAACCGTGTTGCTACCCGCTATGGTATCTACCTGGGGCAAGGTAAGCACCCTGAGTACCCGCTTTACGCTTACCGGACAGCCGTTGCTCATCACCGTGTAAACAAGTGTGTCTGTGCCGGCTACCATCCCTGCCGTTGCCAGGCCGGAGGATGTGATGGTTATCAGTGTGGGCAGTGGGTTCGTCCAGGTGCCGCCGGGGATGGAAGGGGTGAGCAGCCCGCTGCTACCTGCGCAGAGCGTGTCATTGGCGATTCCGGAAAGTGTGCCCGTAATGGGGATGCCCTGAAATTCATAGGCGCCCTGATCTATGGTGAGGCCGGAAAGCCGTGGGTTACCAGCGAGGTCTGTCTGGCCCGGATAGGTGCTTGTATTTTGGCCGGCCTCGATAGCCGGACTACAGGCCGACAAGGCATAATTCCCGGCCGCCGTCGGGGCGCTGCCGGCAGGTGCAGGATTGAGAAAGAGTGGGTCGGATGCCAGGTTTCCCGGGCCTGAAAAGCCGCCTTTAACCGTAGCGTTCTGAATGTCAAAAATGCCAAGATAAAAGGGGTGGGAGACATGCAGGCTGTCCCAGAAAATGCTGTTTTTGATTTTCACAGCAGAGCTAAAATAAAAATCTATCCCTGGATAGGCCGGTGCATAGTTGCCGGCCATAGTAGTGCCCTCAAAATAACTGTTATTAGCGCTGATATAACCGGCCCCACCTGTGCTGGCTGCCGCGTTTCCGGAAATTAAGCTATTGCTGTTTTTGAATTCATAGACACTAAAGTAAACAGCTCCGCCATTACCAGAAGCATAATTGCCCCTTAGCAACGTTTTGTTCATAGCAGCCGCCCATCCATACAGGTAAACAGCGCCACCATTTCCATCAGCCGCCTGGTTGGAGTCAAGCACACAATTTAGCAGGACCACGCTGTCTCCGTTGCTACAAATAGCACCGCCGTTTCCCCAAGTAGCGACGTTTCCGATGAAATGCGTGTTTTCAGCAACTACGCTTCCCCAGTTATCAATGTAGATGGCGCCCCCGTTGTTCATAGAAGTGTCGTTGCGAAACAAGCACCCCCGCAGCTGCAGGTCGGCCTTTGCGTAGATAGCTCCTCCCCACACCCCTGTCCGATTCCCAACAAACGTACAAGTATCAAAAGCAGCCTTTATAGGCTGTTTTAAGGCCACGGTTCCTCCGCCGGCCCCGCCGCCATCCAGTGATTTGTTATTCAGAAACTGACAGTTCCGGAACCGAAGGGTAAGCGAGTCCGGGGTAGAAACCGGTGAAGCGCTAACGTAAACGGCTGCGCCCCAACACCCGGTGTTGCCGGTAAAAGTCAGATTTTCCAGGGTGTAGTTTCTACTCAGGGCTGCACTGTCATAATAAAGAGCAGCGCCGAGCGTTGATAAAGAGTCGCAACGAGCGCCGTTGCTGGTAAAACTCGTATTGCTCACCTGCAAACTCTCCATGGGAGCGTGCGTGAACACTGCCCCCCCAACAGTGGCCCGGTTGTTCTCAAACGAGCAACCATGGATGCGCAAAACCCCTCCATTCCGGTTGTCATTATAAATGGCACCACCTTTTCCCCAGAGGCCCGCGACGTTTCGGGTAAAGGTGCAGTTTTCCAACGTCAGGCTTCCGTCTTCTACATACAAACCAGCTCCGCTGTTACCAGTATAACCATTCCGGAAAACACATGACTTTAAAAGCACCTTCGGCGATGTGTTGATTACATAAGCTGCTCCGCCCTGGAAGTGAAAGACGCGGGTACCGTTGTAATTTTTAAACGCTCTGCCAGTAGTATGATTTTCTTCTAAATAAAAGCCGTCTACAATAACGCTGTCACCTGCAACAGGCACATTGACGATCGTAAGGATATGGTTGGAGTTATCTGTTTCCAGGGCTGCATTGCCAATGTTCCCACTTAGGCGGGTAGGATACAAATTTGCGTTTTGAATTCCACCGCCACTGGGGTAGCCACCATAGAGCCGGATTCCACCTCGCCGAATCACAAAAGAACTATCCCGGTCAGTTCCGCTCTGCACACCGGTAGGGTAATAAGTTCCTTTGGTTACATATAGGTTATAAGAGGTAGAAGGGCTACCTGCATAAACCGCAGCCAAAGCCTCGTTGAGTGTGCGGAAAGCCGTCGACCAGTTGCCACCTGCGCCGGAACTGGTCCGGCTGCTATCCACGTATAAATTTACCTGCGCAGAAGCAAAAAACGAAGCGGATAAAAGTAAAGCTATAAGTAATAAGCGCACGCCTGATTCTTTTAACGTGCGAAAGTAAATGCCTGCAACCAGCAAAAAAGGCTTATGCCCATAAAAAAGTAGCAGAAAATATGTTTTACGCCAACCGCGTTCCGGAGGAACGCCTCGTGGGTAGAAAGGTATTCAGGCGATCCGCGTTCCAGAGGAACGCTTCGTGGGTAGAAAACAGGTTTTACACCAGCCGCGTTTCGGAGGAACGCCTCGTGGGTGGCATTCGGTGCAAAGAACGGACTTCGTGGACGTTTGAGAGGCATTTTACTTCCGCGCACCGCTCCCAAAAAAAAAGAAATTTCCGGAAAATACATCCCAAGATCACCGGTGGGGCGGGTTGCGCTGTGGGATTTCAAAGGTTTCGCCCTCGGCCAGAATAGAAACATCCAGGTCGCGGATCGTCAGCTTTTTCTCTTCGTTAAACTCCAGGATGTTGCTGGAATGGCTCCGGACGCCATCGATCATAATCACCACGCCACTGCCAACCACTTTTCCGTTCAGGCCTTTTGTCACAATAATAGTGGTGTCTTCCTCAATGCCAATGCCAATGCTGGCCGGATTGGTGGCAATTACCTGCGCCATGCGCACAAACCGGCCACGGTGTACAAAATGCGTGTCAATACAAACATCTTTCAGAAACTCCAGTCCGGTGGTCACCTTCACGCCGGCAGCCACCATTTCCCGTTCACCGGCACCGGCAAAAATCATGGGCGTGGAAAGCGCCATAGCACCTGCACTCGTGCCGCCAACGGTCAGTTTGTTGAACATATACGCTTCCTTGAGGTCGGTGAGGAAGGGCGTGCCGCCGTAGATAGACGTGAGCCGGAGCTGATCGCCACCGGTCATGAAAACCGCATCTGCCTTCCGGATGCGTTCCCGCAGTGCCTCATCGTTTACTTCCCCGCGGCTGTTGTGGTGAATATGACCCACATCGCGTGCGCCGTATTTCATAAAAGTGGTTTTATAAGCTTTAAATCCTTCCTGTACATCTGCGCTGCTGGCGGTGGAAATGAGCTCTATATGCGGGTGTTTCTTAGGGCAATTTTCCACAAAAGCAGCCAGCACGGGGCATTCCGCACCCAAGGGCTTTCGGTCGTCCGGATTTTTGCTGCCTTCTTTTTGCTCGGCGCCGCCTACAATCACGAGGCAGCCGTTGGGCACGGTACAATGACTGTAAGGGTTTTTCTTGGGGTCCATAGCGGTCAGAACATTTAAGAAACGCTTCTGAAGCGCTCAAAAACCCTGCCCGGCAGGCGTGTATTTCCGGAAAACCATGCGCAAGAAAAAAGCCGAAAGGCTTGAAATTCAAGGCTTTCGGCTTTGGGGTTGTAGCGAGGACGGGAGTTGAACCCGTGACCTCAGGGTTATGAATCCTGTGCTCTAACCAACTGAGCTACCTCGCCAGGATATTCCGGACTTTTTCCGGAACGGGCCGCGAAGATAGGAAGCGGATTCTTTTCTTACAAACGCAATTTTTTCCGGAAATCCTCCGATAAAGAAACCACTTTTCTATGGGTATAGTCAAAGGCCACCATCCCGGTACGCACCTCGGCCACCACAATAGGGGATTCGCCTTCCTTTTCCATCCGGTAATACAAGGAAAAACCTTTGGCTGAAGCATCGCCACTAAAAACCGAAATCTGAAGCGTGTCGCCGTAAAAAGCTTCTGCGCGAAACGCAATTTCTGCGTCGGCCATAATGAGGCTGTGACCGCCGCTGTCCATCTCCGAAAACCCATACTGCACCAGGGTTTGCGCCCGCGCCTCGTGGGCCAGCGTCAGGATGCGGTCGTTGCCCAGGTGGCCGCCGTAGTTGATATCGGCGATGCGCAGCGGAAAATCAAAAGTGGCCAGTGGCGGCGAATCCGGAAAGGTTATTTTTACGCGCTTCAAAAGAGAAAAATTTTCTGCAAAAAAACACGATGAAAATCATCTGTATCGGCCGCAATTACGCAAAGCACGCCGCCGAACTCCAAAACGCCGTTCCCGACCAGCCGGTTATCTTCCTCAAACCCGAAACCGCGTTGCTGCCCAAAGGCGGAACCCTAAAAATTCCGGAATTTACCAACGACCTGCATTACGAGTGCGAACTGGTGGTGCGCATTGGGCGGAAAGGAAAGAATATTCCGGCTGCCGACGCGCTGGATTATATAGACGGCGTTACGCTCGGCATTGACTTTACGGCACGCGACGTGCAGGAAAGCCTTAAAAAGAAAAGCCTGCCTTGGGAGCTTGCCAAGGCTTTTGACGGTTCGGCAGCAGTGGGCGATTTCCGGAAAACAGCCGACTTCGGCGACCTGAAAGACACGCGTTTTACTCTGGATAAAAATGGCAAAGCAGTACAATTGGGTCACACCGCCGATATGCTGTTTCCGGTACCGGAAATCATTGCGTTCGCCTCCCGCTACTTCGCACTCCAGCCCGGCGACTGCATTTTTACCGGAACGCCCGAAGGCGTTGGCCCGGTGAAAAGCGGTGATGTTTTAAAGGGTTTTTTAGAAGGAGAAACAGTCTTTGAAGTGCAAATAGCGTAAATTGAACGCGGATAAAACGGATTTTTACGGATAAGCACGGATGGAAATCAGTAGTTATCCGTTTGAGCCTGTGTCATCCGTGTTCCATCAAACCTGGTCTTTGAAATTTAATTCCGTAAATTTCCCCTTATGAAGGAAGACTTGCTGCAATTCATCTGGCAACACAGCCTGTACCGTCCTGGTAGCCTTCAAACCACGGCCGGCGAGCTGGTTACCGTTGTGCATCCGGGCGTACTGAACCGCCACTCCGGCCCGGACTTTTCCGCTGCCAAAATCCGCATCGGCGACACGCTCCTGGCCGGTGCGGTGGAAATGCACCTGCGCAGCAGCGACTGGATTAAACACGATCATAGCACCGACGAAGCCTACAAAAGCGTGATTCTCCACGTCGTTTTGGAAGACGATGTGCCAGATGCCGCACCGGGCGTTCCGGTGTTGGTTTTGAGGCCGCATATTCCGGAAGAAGTGGCGTGCAAATACGCTGATTTACTGGGCACCGTCGCGTCTTTGCCCTGCGCCCATCAGCACCAGCAGGTTTCCGAAATCATTAAAAGTTCGTGGCTTACGCGGATGCTGTCGCAGCGGTGGGAGCGCCGTTTTGCCGAGTATGAAGTCCGTCTGGACGCACTCCACGGCGATTTTTCCGGCTTGCTCTATGAGCGTCTCGCTGCCGGGATGGGTTTTAAAGTAAACGCCGCGCCCTTTGAGCACCTCGCCCGCCAGACGCCCCTTTCCATCCTGATAAAAAACCGCGACAGCCTCCCCAGACTGGAAGCCTTGCTGTTTGGCCAATCCGGCTTGCTACCCGATGATGGCACCGACCCATACGTGCAAACACTCCGGGCGGAGTACGGCTATCTTCAACACAAATATTCGCTGCAACCATTGGCAGCCCACGAGTGGAAGTTTTTGCGGATGCGCCCGGCCAATTTTCCCACCATACGCCTGGCGCAGTTGGCCTCGCTGTTGCACCGCCTCGGCGACCGGCTCTCAAGCCTTTTAGACATTGCCGATGCCAAAGAAGCCGTGGCGCAGTTGCAGGTTCCGGTCAGCGATTTTTGGCATTCGCACAGCACTTTTAAGGAAGGCAAAACGCACGACCCGCAGGAAAAAACCTTGGGCAAAAGCAGCGCCGAAAACCTGGTGGTGAACGTGCTGGCCCCGTTGAAATACCTGCGCGCCGCCCATTCCGGAAACGCCGCCGAGCGGGAAAAGGCCGAGGCGTTTTTAGACAGTCTGCCGCCAGAGCAAAACAGCCTCATTGCCCATTTTACGAGCACCGGCTGGAAGCCCCGGAACGCCTCGGAAGCGCAGGGGATGCTGGAACTTTACAACCATTATTGCAGCCAGAAAGACTGCCTGAACTGCGCTGTCGGACTCAAAATTTTACGTAACGCCGTTCCCGCCACCGTGAAATGAAATCGTTTTTTTGCAGTCGGGGTGCAGGCTCTCCAAAACCGGACATCCCATTGCCGCCTTTTCCAGAATGGTTTTTTCTTTGGGGGAAAGCGAAAGGTTTTCCGGGTAATGTACCGCCACTACAATCTCGCCGATGCGCCGCGGGTCGGAAACCATTTTCTTGGTAACCTCAAAGCGGGTGCCTTCCAGCGCGATGCCGTGCGTTTTTGCTGCAATACCCATAATCGTGGCCATGCACGACGCGAGCGCTGTGGCCACCAGGTCGGTGGGGGAGAAGGCTTCGCCCTTGCCATGGTTGTCGGTAGGTGCGTCGGTGAGGATTTGGGTGCCCGATTGCAGGTGGGTAGCTGCGGTGCGCAGGTCGCCTTGGTAAACAACAGTTGCAGTCATGTTTTTCCGGAAATTTTACGCGCAAATTACCCTTTTTAAAGGGGCTTCAACTTTGAAGGCATAAAAGTGTTATTTTAGCAGTCATGCGTCCACTTTTTCTGTCCTTGCTCGCGACTGTCTTTTTGTCTTTGCCGGCAACCGGACGGGCGCAGTCTGCCGTCGTTACCGATTCCGTTCGGGTTATCGTTCCGCCAAAACCAAAACCAATTGTCAAGCGCAAGCCCCGCCCGAAGCCGATTAACCAGGAGTTTTCCGGCGGTTTGCAGATTAACTCCGACGGTTACAGTGTGCTGTTGGAACGGGGTAGCGTGCGCACCGAGGAAAGCGGTGAGAAGGCAAACATGTTCTACAACATTCGCTCCTACAGCTTGGAGTTTACGGAACATTTCAGCCCCAACGAACTGAAAAGTTCCTCCTCCAGCGACCCCAATCAAGGTTCCCGCTCGCAGGGTTACACGTATGGGAAGGTGGCTAATTTTTACGCCGTAAAGCTGGGGGCCAATTTCCGGAAACTGATTGCCGGAAAACCGGAAAGCGGCACTGTTTCCATTCATTGGGTCAATGGCGGTGGCCTGGCCGTTGGGTTGGTAAAGCCTTATTACGTAACCGGCAATTTTTCTTCCGGCAATGGCCCGATAAAATACGAAGAAGCCACGGCTGGCGACTTTCTGGACGCGGCCCGCGTAACCGGCAAAGGACCGTTTGCTGAGGGACTCAAAGAAATCAAGATCAATCCCGGCCTGCACTACAAAACGGCCTTGCGGTTTGATTTTGCCAACAATAAAAAGCGCGTTACGGCGCTGGAAACCGGCGTTTCGGCAGAGTATTATTTCAAGCCGGTGGAAATCATGGCGATCAAAGAGCCACGGTCGTTTTTCCTCAACGTGTACGCCGCCATTCACTTTGGCAAACGCTACGCCGGCAAAGAGCGTTATTAAGCGTAAATTTGCCCCAATCCTATGCAAGAGCTTCCGGTAATAGGCGCTACGGCGCCGGTAGAGACACGCGCGAAAAAGCCTGATTGGTTAAAGGTAAGACTCCCCACAGGCGAAGGTTATAAACGCGTTCGCGGCCTGGTGAGTCAGCACAAGCTGCACACGATTTGCGAAAGCGGCAGCTGCCCGAACATGGGCGAGTGCTGGGGTGCCGGCACGGCCACATTCATGATTCTGGGCAACATCTGCACCCGGTCGTGCGGTTTTTGCGCTGTGGCTACGGGCAAGCCCCTGCCGGTGGATTGGGATGAGCCGCAGCGGGTGGCCGAAGCCATCCATCTGATGCAGGTCAAGCATGCGGTGATTACCTCGGTGGACCGCGATGAGTTGAAAGACGGCGGCTCTACGGTTTGGTACAACACCATCAAAGCCGTTCGTGCCCTCAATCCAGACACGACGTTGGAGACCTTGGTGCCCGATTTTAAAGGCGATGTGGAAGCCATTCAGCGCCTCTGCGACGCCGCGCCGGAGGTAATGAGCCACAACATTGAAACCGTGGAGCGCCTCACCCGGAAAGTGCGGATTCAGGCAAAATACCACCGCAGTATGGAAGTAATTCGCCGGTTTAAGGAAGGCGGGATGCGCACCAAAAGCGGTATCATGCTCGGCCTCGGCGAAACGCAGCAAGAAGTCCTCCAAACCCTGCGCGACCTCGCTGACAACGGCTGCGATGTGGTGACGATTGGCCAATATCTGCAACCCACGCCGAAGCACCTGCCGGTTGTGCGCTTCGTGCACCCCGATGAGTTCGCATTTTACCGCAACGAAGGCTATAAAATGGGCTTAGACCATGTGGAAAGCGGTCCGCTCGTCCGTTCTTCCTACCACAGCGAAAAGCATGTGGAAAGCGGTCGCCCGGCTTGGGAAGCTGAGCAGGAAGCAATGTTGGTGGTATAAAAAGCCACGCTGGATGTTTATTCAACACCATTTCTTTCTTTTTGTCATTCCGCCCTTAGGCGGAATCTCAGAAGTATTCTTGTAAGACCCTGCCTTTCGGCAGGGCGACAAAATAATACCGCATTAAATTTGGCTGGATGAATAGGAATGATCACTTCGCGACCTAACGTTTACCAGATATTGTTTGCGTTTTTCGAATCCGGAAATTTCCGGAAACTGGAGCACCATTTCCGGAAATGCAAGAGGTTTAATACCCCTAAAGAGCGCTTGCCTGTGTTGCTTTCGGTGCATCCTTTTCTGCGCCCGGCTTGGCCCAGTTAATCAGAATTTCCTTTTCTGCCTGCGTTAGGTTGGCGTCGCGGTGCAGGAGGGTGTAGGAGCGCAGCGGCATCTCGCCGTGCTCTACCTGCTCAATGATTTCGGCCAGCTTGTGGGCGCGGCCTTCGGGTGGCAGGTTGGTAAACTCCGAGAAGTTCAATTCCTCCTTGCCTTCCGCCACGTGGTCAGCGAGCCACCAGCCAATGGGCTGCACCCGCGCATACCACGGATAGCGCGTGTTGTTGCTGTGGCAGTCGTAGCAGGCCTTTTGGAGAATCCCTTCTACCTGCGCCGGAACGGGATAGACCTCGCTGATATGCGTCGTTCCCCGAATCGTTCCCAGATTGCGGGTAGGCCGGAAAAACTGGGCAATGACCAGGGCCGTGAAGAGAAGGGCGAGAAAGATGCGCATGGATTTAAAGGTAAAAAACTTCTGGAAACCAATGTTATGCCAATGGCATTACCCCATAAGATTTCCAACAATAATCAAAAGTCTTAGCGGTAGCGGGGGAAACAAAAAAACCTGTAAGGTTTTTGAAACCTTACAGGTTAGAGGCCGGTTTTCCGGAAATCTCTTACCGCAACGTCTCTTTCAACCAATCAAAAAACGTGCGTTGCCAGGCCAGCGAGTTTTGGGGCTTCAGCACCCAGTGGTTTTCATCGGGGAAATACAAGAGTTTGGATTTAATCCCCCGCAGTTGCGCCGCCTGAAACGCCTGCAAGCCTTGCTCAATCGGCACCCGGAAATCCTCGCCGCCCTGAATGATCAAAATCGGCGTGTTCCATTTGCCCACAAAATCGCTCGGCGAAAACTGATTATAGGTTTTGGCGTTTTTCTTGTCCCAATACGGTCCGCCGAGGTCCCAGTTGGCAAACCACAGTTCTTCCGTGGTGCCATACCAACTGCGCAGGTCAAACAACCCGTCGTGGGCAATAAAGGATTTAAACCGGCCTTCGTGCATCCCCGCCAGCATAAACACGCTGTAGCCGCCATAGCTCGCGCCCACGCAGCCGCGCCGGTCTTTATCCACAAACGGCTCTTTGCTGATGGCGTCAATCGCCGAAAGATAATCGCGCATCGGCTGGCCGCCCCAGTCGCCGGAGATGGCTTCGTTCCACTTCGTGCCCCAGCCGGGCATTCCTCGGCGGTTGGGGGCCACCACGATGTAGCCCTGTGCCGCCATCAGTTGCAGGTTCCAGCGATAAGAATAAAACTGCGTCAGGGCACTTTGCGGCCCGCCTTGGCAGTACAGCAGCGTCGGGTATTTTTTTGCCGGGTCGAAGTCGGGCGGATAGAGCACCCATACGCCCATTTCTTTTTTATCGGTGGTTTTCACCATCCGCAGCTCGGTGCGGCTGGGGGTGAGCTTTGCGTAAATGGCGTCGTTGGCGTGGGTGAGCGGTTGCATGTCGCCGGTTTCCAGGTCCACGGCATACAGCTCGGCGGCGTGGTTAAAATCCGTCCGGCTCACCACCAGCTTGTCGCCCGACTGGCCCACAAGGCCGGCCACATCATAATCGCCGCCGGAAATCTGCCAAGGCGCTTTAGCGCCGCCATCGCTGGCCTTTACTTCAAAAAGACGCTCGGTGCCGCGGTAAGGGGCCACGAAAAACACCGTGTTGTTATCCTGTCCCCACAAGAAAGAAGCGGTGCTTTCGTCAAATTTTCCGGAAAGTTCCACCGGTTTTCCGGACGGGCGGGCGTCGGCGTCCACCGTCATCAGCATCAGCCGGTTTTTGTCGGCTTCAAAGCCATCGCGCGCCATGCTCAGCCAGGCCAGTTTGGTTCCGTCTTTGCTAAACATCGGGGCCACGTCGTAGCCTTTGTTCATCTGGGTCCAGTTTTCAATTTTTCCAGATGAAAGGCGGTAGAAATACAGGTCGGTGTTGGTGCTGCGGGCATATTCTTTTCCGGCTTTCATCTTCGTCACAAAGAGAATCCCCTTGCTTTGCGGGTGCCAGACGATATCGCCCTCATCGCCGTGGGGCTTGGTAGGCACGTCGTAGGGCATGCCGGCCATCAGGTCTCTGGCCGCGCCGCCGCTTTTGCGGTCTAAGAGAAACAGGTGGCTGTATTTGCCGTCTTCCCACGTGTCCCAGTGGCGGTAATTCAGGTCGTCATACACCTGCGCGGTGGTTTTGGAAAGGTCAGGCCAGATGTCTTTTCCAAGCATCTTTTTCACCAATACCTCGCGGGTAAACACCACGTAGCGGCCGTCGGGCGATACTTTAATGTTCTCGGCGTCGGTGAGACCGGTGGCGTAGGGGTTCCAGGTTTTGCCTTCGTCGGTGGAGTGCACCAGCGCGTCTTTATCCACCGCAAACCACCCTTGCGCGTCGCGGCTCACCACTTCTCTTTCGCCTTTCGCTTCCGTGCGTGCGCCAGTTTGCACATTCACCCAGTAGCGGGCCGTCTTGCTTTTGCCGGTGTTGGCGTTGATGTGTTTCACGCTGTAGAGCACCGATTGGCCGTCGGGCGACATTCCTTCGCCGGAAACACGACCCAGCGTCCAGAGTGTTTCCGGGGTCATGCGGTCGGATTGGGCAGCGGTGATTTTAGGTTTGGCCAAAAGAGAAAGAGCGAAAAGGGCGGAAAGGAAAAGCGTTTTACGCATAAGGGCGAAAGTATTGAGACAAAAGTAGAAAGACAAAAGACAAATGCGGATTCTCGTAGGGGCGAACCCTTGTGGTCGCCCTTAAACTTTCCGGAAAATACCAATTCGGATTTATGTGAAGCGGTCTCCTCAATAGGGGGGCTACCTGTTTTCGTTTTCTTTGTCACCCCCCGGAGAGGGTCTTCACCGCTTCTGAAGTCGTGAAGATTAACTGCGTTGCTGCTTCGCGGTCCCTTCGGGAATGACAAAAGAAGATGGCCACTTCCTGCAAGAACTGGATTCAGGAGATCGTTTCGTGGCTATTTTCCGGAAACAAAGAAGACATTTTCCGGAAATCCACTCTTGCAAAACACGCTCAGAGCCACCGGAGTGCTACCCACTTTTTACCGTATCGCCATGCCACGGTCGGCGTCTAAGCGCAAGAGGATGAAAGTGAGAATGGAAAACGACAAGAGCGAGGAGCCGCCGTAGCTGAGGAAGGGTAGGGTAATCCCGATGACGGGCGCAAGGCCAATGGTCATGGAGATATTGATGGCGAAGTGGAAAAACAGGATGGCCGCCACGCAATAGGCATACACCCGGCTGAAATCCGACCGCTGTCGCTCGGCCAGTTGCACGATGCGCAGCATCAGGGTAAGGTAAATCAGGATGAGCACCGTGCTGCCCACAAAGCCGAATTGCTCGCCAATAGAGCAGAAAATAAAATCGGTGTTTTGCTCCGGCACAAAGCTGTTTTTGGTGGACGTGCCGTTGAGGTATCCTTTCCCCAAAAGTCCGCCGGAGCCAATGGCAATTTTGGATTGGCGCACATTGTAATCGGTATCTTTCTTAGGCGCTTCGGGGTCGGTGGTGGCATCCAGGTATTCTTCCGGAACGTCCATGCCCAGCATGGAATAAATCCGTTCTTTCTGGTAGTTCTTCAGCACGTTTTTAAATACAAACGGCACGGCAAACTGCGAATAGCCAATGGCTATCACTAGTGAGCCGAGGAAGATCAACCGTGTAAGGCCATGCCGGACCAGGTCGGAACGATAGAAAAAGCCTAGTACAATCGCCAGTCCCAGAACAATAATCAGCAGCGTGAGGTGGGAAAACAACAGGGTGGCCAGCGTGAGTGCCACCATCGAGAAGGCGGCAATCAGGATACCGGAGGGCAGGCCTTCGCGGAATAAGACGAGGAAAAACGAAAAATACACCAGCGCCAGTCCGGTCTCGTTTTGCAGGATAATCAGCACACACGGCAGCAGGGCAAATCCCGAAGCAATGAGCCGGTGTCGCCAGGTTTTAAAATTGACCTCCGGCAAGGAGAAAAACTTGGCCAGTGCCAGGGAAGTAAAAATCTTACAGACCTCGCCCGGCTGAAAGGCAATCGGCCCGATTTCCAGCCAGGAATGTGAGCCTTTGGTGGCTTTCCCGGCAAAGATGGTAACCACCAGTAGCAGGATGCCGATGGTGTAGGACAGAAAAGAGATGTTGGAGAAAAACTTGCTGTCGGTGAGTAGGATGACCAGCCCCACAAAAAGCGAAATGCCCAGCCAGGTCAGTTGCTTGACGTGACTCTTGTAAGGCAAAAACAAAGACGCATCGGTGCTGCGGTACTCTACTGAAAAAACTGCCATGATACCAATCGTGGCCAGTAGCAGATAGAGGAAAACCGTGAGTCCATCGACCCGCTGAAAAACGTTCTTGGAAGTAGTAGTCGCCATGAGAATAAAGCCGGGCAAAAAATCTTATTGACTATTGGAAGAATAATAGCGGTCGAAGTAGCGCTGCATCAACAGGTAGCCTTCGCGTCGCAATTCTTCGGCTTCCAGCTCTTTATTGGCCCGCTTCAGGGAATCGCGCCGGCGGGCTTTCATCCGGTCCTGCGAGTCGATGATATAAGTGTATTTACTGATGACGTTTCCGGAAAACATTCGCTGTTCCAATGCTTTATGTTTCGGCGAGGTAATGCTGTCTTTCAGATACTTCTGAATCATCAGTGCCGTGATGGGTCCTGCCCAGGTAGCGCCGTAGCCGGAGTTTTCCACCGTTACCGCAATGGCAATTTTGGGATTCACCCGCGGTGCAAAGGCTACAAACATGGAGTGGTTCTGCAGCTTCGTGCGCTGTCCGTTAATCATGGCGTAGTTTTCTACTGTTCCGGTTTTGGCGCACACCTCAATATCGTCGAGCTGGGCTACTTTACCGGTTCCGCGGGTAACTACGTCACTCATCCCAAGCCCAACGATGGCATAGGCCGAGTCGGAAATATGGCTGGCGGTTTCGTGTCTCTTAAGGAAAGGGGCAAGCACCGGGTCTTTGGGATTGCCGCCTATCGCCCGAACAAAATGAGGCGTGTAATAGTAGCCTCGGTTGGCGATAATACACATTCCGTTAGCCATTTGCAGCGGCGTCACAGCAAGCGTTCCCTGACCCATACCGATGTAAACGTCGGTGCAGGAGTTCCAGTTCGGGCCGCGGTATTGCCTATCGTAGTCGCTGGTGTCGAAGAGCATCCCGCCGGTTTCGAAGGGAAGGTCGATGCCCACGGGCCGCCCATAGCCAAAATTACGCATATGCTCATACCAAGCGTGGTGTCCTTTGCGGACGCCGCCAAATTTTGGATTGTCCACCGAGAGGCGGTACAGGTGGCAGAAATAGGAGTTGCAGGAATTGGCCAGTGCCGCCCGCAGGTTGGCCGCGTGGCCGCCGCCGGAGTGGGTACAACCGATAAAACGCCCGCATTGACCATAGCCGCCAAAGCAGGGATAGCCATAGGAAGGCGTAATGGCGCCCACGTCGAGCGCAATCAGCGCCGTCAGGGGCTTTTGAGTAGAGCCGGGCGGATAAAATCCTTTCATCGCGCGGTTGAAAAGCGGCTTGGTAGCAGTAGAGTAGAGCTTGGAGAAATTTTTAGACCGCTCCGAGCCGCGCAGCAGGTTGGGGTCGTAGGTAGGCGAGGAAACCATGGCGAGAATGCCGCCGGTGCTGGGTTCAATGGCCACCGCCGAACCGATTTTGTTTTGCATCAGCTTTTCGGCGTATTCCTGCAGGTCGGCGTCGAGGTAGAGATCGAGGCGCTTGCCCGCAATTTCAGTCGTGTCGAGATTGCCGCCTTTGTAGCGGTCCTTGGGCCGGTTAAAGTTGTCGCGCTCAAAGAAATGTACGCCCCGTTGGCCGCGCAGTACTTCTTCATAATACAGCTCCAGCCCATCAATGCCCACATAATCGCCCTGGGTGTAGGAAGCAAAACGGTCTTTCTTCAACATGCCGGGGCTCACCTCACCGATATAGCCCATGAACGTGCCGCCGATCGGTTTGGGATAACTGCGGATGGTGCGCTCCACCAGTTGGTAGCCCGGAAATGCGTAGGGATTTTCGTTGAAACGCGCCGTTTGCCCGGGGTCAAGCTGGGCCTGAAACAAGCCTTGCCGCATGGGACCGTTGATAAACTTCACCCGTTCAAACTGCTTTTCATAGGCTTCGGCGCTAATGCCCAGTACGCGGCACAACCCGGTGGTGTCGAAATTGCGGCGGGGCACTTCGTTGGGCGTAACCATCAGGTCATAAATCACCACGTTCTGACACAAAAATTTGCCTTTCCGGTCGGCAATCACACCACGCGGCGGGTACACTACTTTCCGGTAGATGGCAATATCGTTGGCCATGATTTTCCACTCCGGCTGAAACAGCTGAAGCGCCATCAGTTTGCCTACAATTGCCAGGGCCACTACCACAAAAATGCCCCGCAAAACATAGGACCGGGGATTTCCTTCAAATCGCATAGAAGGGAAGATACAAAGTAAAAGGGAGTCTGAAAATGCAAACCTACCACAAAGCACGGGGTGGGGTGGAAAGAGCTTAAAAGATTTAGACTAAAATTTTTTTGGAAAATTCAAGTCGTTGCCTACTTTTGCATTCCCCAAACGGGAAAGGCAGTCCGATGGTGTAACGGTAGCACTACAGATTTTGGTTCTGTCTGTCTTGGTTCGAATCCA
>JAEWBT010000105.1 GCA_023391015.1 Bacteroidota bacterium | reverse complement strand
TTGCGCGTCGCGTGGGCTCTGATTTGTGTATAAGACACACAAACACGCCGGGGCCATTGGCGAAATGACCAACCTGCCGAAAGCCCTGCGCGACAAGCTGGGCACGGCGTATTACATTCCGAAAGTGGCCGTTCATCACACGCAACACTCCGAAGACGGAACGGTGAAAAACCGGTTTGTATTGCACGACACGAATTACATTGAAGGCGTGCTGATTCCCACAGACAACCGTGTGACGGCCTGCGTTTCCTCGCAGGTAGGCTGCTCCCTGTCGTGCAAGTTTTGCGCCACCGGCTACCTGCCGCGCACCCGCAATCTGCTTTTTGACGAGATTGTGGATGAAGTCACGCTGCTAAACGAGCAATCGCTGCAACACTATGGCCGGAAGCTGAGCAATATTGTGTTTATGGGTATGGGCGAGCCGTTATTGAATTACAAAGAAGTTTTGAAGGCGATTGACAAAATCACCTCGCCGGAAGGGCTGGGCATGAGTCCGCGCCGGATTACCGTTTCGACGGCGGGCGTGGCCAAGATGATCCGGCAGCTGGGCGACGACGGCGTGCGTTTCAAACTAGCGCTTTCGCTGCACGCGCCCACCGATGCCAAGCGCTCCGAGGTGATGCCCATCAACGACTCCAACAATATTGCGGCGCTGGTGGAGGCCCTGAATTATTTCTATAAAAAAACAAAGGGCGAAATCACTTTTGAATACATCCTCTTTAAAGATTTCAACGACAGTATTGCCGATGCCGAGGAACTGGTTAAAATTTACCGCCGCGTCCCGGCAGACCTGATCAACCTCATTGAATACAATCCGATTGGCATGGCGCGCTTTCAGAAGCCCGATGAAGCAACGACCGACAACTTCGTGCGCTACTTAGAAAGCAAAAAAGTGAACGTGCACCTGCGACGCAGCCGGGGCAAAGACATTGATGCGGCCTGTGGGCAGTTGGCCAATGTGGGCGAAGAAGGGGTAGAAATTTCCGGAAAATAGGAGCGGATTTCCGGAAAACAGGGGCCTAACTATGGAAGACGGGTAAGCGGTCACTTCACTGAAACCCACTTTTCTTTGGTCGTTTGTCTTTAATCTTTTGTCTTTCGGCTTACGACTTTTGTCTCAACCCTTTCAAACCGTTTTTATAAATACTATCTTCGCGCACTTATTTTAACGATTTTACCCAGAATCCCGTTTTTCACATGCAGTTGAAAGGACTGGTGAAGTTTTTCACCGCAGCCCTGATTTTGATTTCGCTCTATCAGCTTTCGTTTACCTTTTTGGTGCGCGGCGTAGAGAAGAAAGCCCATGCACAGGCCGAACGACAAGCCCGCGCCGCGCACCCCAACGCCACTGGCCTGGAGTTGCAGCACTTTATTGACGAGCAATACAACCACCTGACCGACTCGCTGCAAGGCGAAAAAGTGGTGAACCTGCTGGGCATCAAAAAGTATACCTACCAGCAAGCCAAAGCCAACGAGCTGAACCTCGGCCTCGACCTGCAGGGCGGTATGAACGTTACATTAGACGTAAGCCTGGCCGACCTGGTGCGCTCTATGAGCAACAACCCGCAAGACCCGGCCCTGAACGCCGCAATCGCCAAAGCCGAAGCCCGTAAGGCCAACAGCCAGGCCGATTTTGTAACGCTTTTTGGGGAAGAATTTGTGAAAGCTAACCCATCAGCCAAAATCGCTTACCTGTTTACCAAGCCGGCGCAGGAAAAAATCACTCTGCAAAGCACCAATGAGCAGGTGCTGGCCCAGATCCGTCAGGAAGCCAAAGGCGCAGTGCAACGCACGTTTAAAGTGCTACAAACCCGGATTGATAAGTTTGGCGTAGCGCAGCCCAACATCAACCTGGATGAAAACAAAGACATTATTACCGTGGAGCTGGCTGGTGTGCGCAACCCCGAGCGGGTGCGGAACTACCTGCAAAGCACTGCCAATCTGGAGTTCTACGAGACGTATAACAACCAGCAGATTCTTTCTAAATACGAAGCAGCGGAAAAAGCACTTGCAGCTTACCTAAGCGGTGCCAAAACAGCTACTCCTTCTACTGCAGACACGGTTGTAAAAACCGATACAGCTACGGTTGCTGCCACGAACACCGGCGATACCTCTTCACTGAGCGCATTGGTGGGCGGCACCACTAAACCGGGCGATACCAGTGCTGCTGATGCTGGAAAAAATCCGCTTCAAAAAGTATGGTTATTGTCGGAAGACCTCCTGCAGGGCAATACACCGATTGTTGGCCTGGTGATGAAGAAAGACACAGCGCTCCTGAATCAATATCTGGCGCTGGATATTATTCGCAATCAGTTTCCGGCCAACGTAAAGTTTGTCTATGGCTCTGAAAGCCGTACCGAGCGGAATAACTCCAATATCCCGCTGCGCCTCTATGCCCTGAAGCAAGCCCCCGGTGGTGGCGCACAACTGGAAGGCAACCACGTGGTAGATGCCCGCGCTGATTTTGGTATGAACGGCGAGCCGCAGGTGAGCATGAGCATGGATTTTTCCGGCGCGCAGATCTGGAAACGCATGACCGGTGCCAACGTCGGCAAATTTGTAGCCGTGGTGCTGGATGATAAGGTGTATTCCTCGCCCATCGTAAACGGCGAAATTGCCGGGGGTAACACCGCGATTTCCGGCTCTTTCACCCTGGAAGATGCGCAGGATCTGGCCAATATCCTGAAGACCGGTAAACTGCCCGCTCCGGCGCGCATCGTGCAGGAGCAAGTGGTTGGGCCAACCCTTGGTGCCGAAAACATTTCTTCCGGTATCAACTCGCTGATCATCGCCTTTGCTATCATCTTCGTGCTGATGCTGGTGTATTACAACACGGGCGGCATTGTGGCCAACATCGCCCTGGTGCTCAACGTGTTTTTCACCATCGCCATTCTTTCCATGTTTGGTGCCACGCTTACGATGCCGGGTATCGCCGGTTTGGTGCTCACAATCGGGATGGCGGTGGATACCAACGTGCTTGTATTTGAACGGATCAAGGAAGAACTGGCCGCCGGGCATAATTACCAGGAAGCCATCCGGCGCGGTTATACCCGCTCTTATGCGCCGGTACTGGACGGTCACATCACCCAGTTTATCACTGCCCTGATCCTGTTCTACTTTGGTCTTGGTCCGGTGCGCGGTTTTGCCACTACGCAAATGTTGGGCTTGATTCTGTCGGTATTCGGCGGTCTGACCGTGAGCCGGTTGATTACTGATATGTACACCAACCGGAACCGCCACCTGAAGTACTTTACCAAGATTTCGGAAAGCATTTTCAAGAAGGCCCACTTCGACTTTATCGGTTTCCGGAAAGTAGCTTACGTTATTTTTGGAATCGTGGTTCTGGCGGGTGTTGGGTCCCTGATTAATGGCTTCGATTACGGCGTAGAATTTGCCGGGGGCCGTTCTTACACCGTTCGTTTCGACAAGCCGTATACCGTAACCGAGGTGCGCGAAAAACTGGATAAATACTTCGGCGAGCGCCCGATCGTGAAAACCATCGGCAACAACAACGAGCTGAACATCACCACGACGTATCTCATTGAGCAACATACCCAGGAAGCTACCGGCGTTGTAGCTGCCAAGCTCTATGAAGGATTGACGAAGGAAGGGCTGATCCCGGCAAACGTGTCGCTGGACGCGTTCCGCCGCAATTATGTGGTGAATGAGCAAACCGTGTTGCCTACCATCTCCGACGACCTGAAAAAAGGTGCGGTGCAGGCTACCTTGCTTTCGCTGGCAGCTATCTTTATTTATATCCTCGTTCGTTTCCGGAAATGGCAGTATTCCCTCGGTACGATTGCCTCGCTGATCCACGACGTATGTATCACGCTGGCCGTATTCTCATTCCTGCGTCACGTCGTGCCTTTCACGCTTGAAATTGACCAACACTTTATTGCCGCGATCCTGACCGTTATTGGATTTTCGATGAACGATACGGTCGTTGTTTTTGACCGGATCCGGGAGAATTTCCGGAAAAATCCGGGCGAAGACAAGAAAAGTGTTATCAACCGCTCGATCAACGATACCCTGAGCCGGACGATCATGACTTCGGTAACCGTGTTCCTCGTGGTCTTGGTATTGTTCCTGTTCGGCGGCGAAACCACCCGTGGCTTTGCCTTCGCGATGCTGATTGGTGTGGTGATTGGTACCTATTCTTCCATCTTCGTGGCCGCCCCGATTCTGGTGGATCTGGACAAAGGCGACAGCCTGAAAAAAGAAGTGGATCACGAAGCCCGCGTGGCGGAGTTGAAAAAACTAGCTTAGCAAAAATCCCGCAACGTTGTTGCGGGATTTTTTTGGTTGGAGCCGTTGGCGTTGGAACTTTGTGTTGGAGCCTTCGGCGTTAAGCCCGGATTTTCTGAAAGAAATCTTCCGTTTGGGATTCTGTAGAGACAAGGCATGCCTTGTCTCTACTTTTTACAGCATCTTGCAGCCGGATTCTAAGGGTAAATCAAATCCAAAGACTCCAAAAATATCAGGTTTCGGTTTGAATACTATCCAGCGTCCGAAGGGCTTCAACGGCGACGCCTCCAACGTGTAACTCCAACGCCCAGCGAGCTCCAACAATAACCCCATGTTCCGCAATTTTTTCGCCCACGTAGGCCGCTACTCGATGATGCTGTCCGGCGGTTTTACCCGGCCTGAAAATACCCGCCTCTACTGGCGCGAGTTCATGACGCAGTGCAACGATATTGGCATCCGCTCCCTGCCGATTGTGCTGATTATCTCGGTGTTTCTGGGGATGGTGCTGACGGTGCAGACCTCTTATCAGTTGCTTTCGCCGCTCATTCCACGCCACGTGATTGCCGGAGTTGTTCGGGATTCTACCATTCTGGAGTTGTCGCCGACGGTGGTGAGCATTGTGCTGGCGGGTGTGGTCGGCTCTAAAATCGCTTCGGAATTGGGCAATATGCGGGTGAGCGAGCAGATCGATGCGCTGGAAATTATGGGCATCAACACAAAGGCCTATCTAGTGTTGCCGAAAGTACTGGCGGCGGTGATTATGATTCCGCTTTTGATTGTTATCTCGATGGCGGTGAGCATCGGTGGCGGCTACATGGCCGGCACGCTCAGCGGCATCCTGACGAGCGAGCAGTTTGAGCGCGGACTGATGCAGAAATTCATGCCGTTCAACGTCTGGTTTGCACTCATAAAAGCTTTTGCCTATGCCTTTCTGATCTCTACCATTCCGGCGTATTTCGGCTACAACGTAAAAGGCGGTGCGCTGGAAATCGGGCAGGCATCCACCACTTCTGTCATCGTTACCTGCATCCTGATTTTGTTTGCCGATTACGGGTTGTCGGTGCTGCTGTTATAGACATTATTCCATTTATACACCTTAAATAAGCCACTACAAATCGTTGCGCTTCTTTTATCAGTGAGGAAGTCGGAGTGAGGCCAACGATGCATCCCCCGCCTTTTTAGATAATCCCATACGCCTGTTTTGTCATTCCGCCGAAGGGCGGAATCCTGGAAACTGCCATTGTGAGGCCCTGCCTTTCGGCAAGGTAACAAAACAAAAAAAACGCTCCATTACTGCCTCTCCTGTGGTCTTGTATCTTCTTGCAGATAAAAGAGAATACCGTAAGGATCGAGTGTTTATTATGTGATTTCCCGGCAGCATTTCCGGAAAATGCGTGAGGGATAGAGGCGGCGCGAAGCACAGCCGAAAGCCCGACCCGAAGGGGCACGCCCCAAAAAAGACAAAAGACGAGAGACAAAAGACAAAAGAGGCAATCGTAGGGGCGAATCGCATTCGCCCTCACAAACAGAAAACCACCTTTAGCGAGCATCTTTCAGCTAAAAACACAGGCTCAATTTTTCCGGAAAAGAAGCCCAATTTTCCGGAAAATCCTTATGCTACCGCATCGGAATCCGTCGGTGGTGCCGTCAGCTTTTTACCGGCTTCCTCGCCTTCCGGCTCTTTGGCAGCTTCTACGGTTGCGTATTTGGAAAGCAAAGCATACACGTTTAGTGCGGCTTCCTGCTTGATGGCGGCCTCAGCGGCAGCACCGGCAGAAGGCAGCGGCAGATTGTAGCTGATAAGCAGGTCTACCGTTTCCTGCGCAAAGGTGTCGAGCGTGACGGAAACCGGCGGCTGAATACCGGAAATGCCACCCAGCTTTTTCTCCAGCGTTTCAATCAGAACGCCCAAATCCCGGGCCGACCGGTTGCTCCGAAGCGTTACTTTCAGCTGCACCTTGCTTTGGTTGCGCTTGGAAAGGTTTTCGAGGTTTTGGCTGGCGAGCGTGCGGTTGGGAACAACAAACATAGAACCGTCGGAGTGACGCAGGCGCGTGCTGCGGAACCCAATCAGTTCCACACTGCCTTCCAGCCCACCGACGCGAATGATGTCGCCCGTCTGAAAGGGCTTTTCGGTGAGGATGACAAAAGCGGCAAAAAAGTTTTCGACGCTCTCCTTCGCCGCCAACGCGATGGCCACGCCGCCAATCCCAAGACCGGCGATGAGGGCCGGGATATTGACGCTGAAAACAGATCCCAGAATCCAGAAAACGGCGATGGTCCACAGCAGGATTTTGGTGATGTCGCGCATCAGGGGAAACAGCTGCCGCTTTTCGGCTTCGCCGGTTTCGGTGGCTGTCTGAATTTGAATGCGAAATATGTAGTTGGCCGTCCGCGTTAGCACGATGGCCAGCTGAATGATAATAAAAAGCTGAAAAAACCGGTCAGCAACGTCGAGCAACGTAAGGGTAATTGCTTTGCTTTTGCCATCGGCGGGGCGGGCATACAGCACAAAGTTGAACGGCCAGGTGAGCCGCAGCACGGCAATATAAAATAAAACCAGCGAAATGAATTTGGCGATGGCCGTACGCGCCACCTCGGAATACGGTTTTTTGTGTTTCCGGTGGGAAATTTTAAAAATAAGAGCCGAAACCCCATTGGCGATTAACGAGGCCAGGGGCCTGGCCAGAAAAAGGGCCAGCAAGATGCAGACACCGGCGACAATCCAGTCGCTGGTGCGATTGTGGAGAAACGGGCCGTTCCAGTTGAAAGATTGAAAAAGCAGCATGGGGAGAAGTTGGAGCTTCGCGTTGGAGGTTTCACCGTTGGAAACGTTAGAGCTTTCGGCGTTGGATTTTTAAACTTATGAGAATTAAAGCAACAACAGAAGAACTAACCAAAATCATGCAAGGGCATTTTCCGGAAAATACTGGTCAGGACTTCGCCAAACCAAGCGCGATTGCCTGCGGCAAGCGTGTCAATGAGGTTCTTTATGGATTCAATGGGAGGCAACTTTCCGGAAAATCTGTAGCAACTTTCAGGAAAGTAATAGCATCTAAGTGCCGGCGAAAAAGTAGTTAATAGGACATCTTTCTACATTTTGCAGGTCATTGCGAGGAGGAACGACGAAGCAACCTGCAAAATACACTGCATTTTGTGCAGGTTGCTTCGCTCCGCTCGCAATGACCCCCAATTTGTTACCATCAATTAATTCCTTGGAAGCATCTAACCCTGCCAAGCCATAGGCTCCAATCCCGCCGACGGCGGGGTCCAACAGCGCAGCATCCAACGCCAACGGCTCCAACGGCGCTCCGCGCCTATACCGCTACATTGAAATCGCGCAGCGCATCGTTGAGCGAGGTTTTGAGGTCGGTGCTTTCCTTGCGCTGCCCGATGATGAGGGCACAGCCCACGCCGTATTCGCCTGCCGGGAATTTCTTAGTGTAATTTCCGGGAATGACCACCGAACGGGCGGGAATGCGGCCTTTGTATTCCACCGGTTCCGGACCGCTGACATCAATGATTTTGGTGGATTTGGTGAGTACCACATTGGCCCCAAGCACGGCCTGTTTTTCCACCCGCACACCTTCCACCACAATGCAGCGCGAGCCGATAAACGCGCCGTCTTCCACAATCACCGGCGCGGCCTGAAGCGGCTCCAGCACGCCGCCAATGCCTACGCCGCCGGAAAGGTGCACCCCCTTACCGATCTGGGCGCAGGAACCCACCGTGGCCCAGGTATCCACCATCGTGTTTTCATCCACATACGCGCCAAGATTCACATAAGAGGGCATCAGTACGCAGCCTTTGGCGATGTAAGCGCCATAACGGGCCACGGCGTGAGGCACCGCGCGCACGCCCAGCTCGGCATAGCCGGTTTTGAGGAGCATTTTATCATAGAACTCAAAGGGCGACAGCTCCCAGGTTTGCATTTGCTGCACAGCAAAGTAGAGGAGAATTGCCTGCTTCACCCATTCGTTCACCTGCCAGTCTGCTCCAACCGGCTCGGCTACGCGCAGGCGGCCTTTGTCCACTTCTTCGATTACGGCGCGAACGGCGTCGGCGTATTCGGGATTTTGAAGGAGACTGCGGTCTGCAAAGGCGGCTTCGATGAGGTGTTGCATAGTGGGTGCGAAAATAGGTGTTAGGGTTTAGATGTTGGGAAATAGTCATGCAGGATTGTTCTTTAAGGAACGCAACCAATTGTTTGAAAAGGGCTGTAAGAAAAGAGCAGAAAAATTTCCGGAAAAGTTTTGGTGGTTTGAAAATTTCGGTTCTATATTTGCACTCCCAAACGGAACGGAAGCATAGCTCAGCTGGTTCAGAGCATCTGTTTTACACACAGAGGGTCCGCGGTTCGAATCCGTGTGCTTCCACAAACAAAAAAGCCTCGTCAGATTGACGAGGCTTTTTTGTTTGTAGCCTGTGGCTGTCTTTAAGTAGGTGTGAAAAGACTTGTCTGGCAGCTGTTTTCCGGAAATTTCCCTACGGAATATCCAGATACTTGTGCGTTTGCAGCGAAAGCGTCCATTTGGGGTTTTCCCGGACGTATTCCAGAATCATGCGCGTCAGGGCGTCGCGCTTGCTCCATTCGGTTTGCAAATAGAGGCGGCAATGGGGCGACACCTGCGCGGCATATTGCTCGGCCCACGCAAAATCCGAGCGATTGAAAACAATGATTTTCAATTCGTGCGCCAGGGGCAGGATTGCGGGCAAGGGAGCTTTAAATTTCTTCGGCGAAAGGGTGATCCAGTCCAGATTTCCGGAAACCGGGCTGGTGCCGGACGTTTCAATGTGAATCCGAAACCCTTCGCTCTTCAACCCGGCCGTCAGCGCGGTGAGGTCGTGCATCGTGGGCTCACCGCCGGTAATCACGGCCAGCCGTCCCGGATGGGCTGCCGCCGCCGCTACAATTTCCGCCACCGTCATCTGCGGATGTGTATCCACCGGCCAACTGTCCTTTACGTCGCACCACACGCAGCCCACATCGCAGCCGCCCAGGCGGATAAAATAGGCCGCCTGGCCACTGTACGCCCCTTCGCCCTGAAGGGTGTAGAAATGTTCCATTACGGGGTAAGTCATGGGAGTTGGAATTAGACTGCCTATGGCAATTGGACGCTGCTGCGCAGCATTGGATTCACTACGTGAATTGGACGCCCTTCGGGCATTGGAAAATTGGGCCGTCACCTTAAGCAATCAGAAAGCAGAATGGGTCTTATAGATTAAATAATCACAAAATTAAAAGTTGTGGCTTCAGACGTTTCTTAAATGTCCGAAGGGCGTCCAATGGCGCAGCCGTCCAATGCCAAAGGCATCCAATAGCGAAGCTGTCCAATAGTATGTAGTGTCGCTACGCGCCGCCCTGCCACGCCCGCAGCGTATTCATCATCAATCCGCAAATGGTCATCGGGCCAACGCCTTTGGGAACGGGGGTGATATAGGAACACTTCGGGGCCACAGCGTCAAAATCCACATCGCCCACAAGGCGGCTGCCGGATTTCCGGGAGGGATCGGCAATGCGGTTAATGCCTACGTCAATCACAATGGCGCCTTCTTTCACCATATCGGCGGTTACAAATTTGGGCTTGCCGATGGCAGCCACGATCACATCAGCTTCGCGACAGATTTCGGCCAGGTTTTGGGTGCGCGAATGGGTCAGCGTCACGGTGGCATTGCCGCCTTCGCCGGCGCGGCTGAGGAGAATGCTCATCGGTGTGCCCACAATATGCGAACGGCCAATCACCACCGCGTGTTTTCCGGAAACGTCGATGCCGTATTCCTTGAGAAGCAACTGAATGCCAAACGGCGTGGCGGGCAGAAACGTGGGCTGGCCCAGCACCATATTGCCCTGCGAAACAGGGTGAAATCCATCCACATCTTTGGCCGGCGAAATGGCGTTAATGACCGCTTTCTCGGAAATATGCTTTGGCAGGGGAAGCTGCACCAAAATGCCATCAATTCCGGAATTTTCGTTTAGATCCCGAATGATTTGCAGCAATTCGGCTTCCGCAATACTGGCATCGCGGCGAATCAACGTGGAATCAAAACCCAGCGCTTCACAGGTTTTTACTTTAGAGCCAACGTACACCTGCGAGGCCGGATCTTCACCAATCAGCACCGCAGCGAGATGGGGCGCACGCCCTTTGGTTGTTTTCTCCGCCGCAGCGGCTTCGCGAATGCGTTCCTGGATCCGCTGCGCCGTTCCGGCACCATCAAGAATTTGCATGGGCGCGAAGGTAGGAAACAGGAGTTAGGGCTTGGGTATCAGGTAGAAAGTATCAGGTATCAAGACGAAAGACTTGAATCCGGAAATCAAACTTCAAAAATCAAATTCCAGGACTCCGGTTCCGGAATCAAACCTCGTTTTCCGGAATTTCAACATTTTCCAACGTCGAAGGCTCCAACACATCGTTCCAACGGTAACGCCTCCAACACATCTTTCCAACCCCGCCGGCGGCGGGGCCCTACACTTCCATTACATCTGTTTCGCCCTCCAGAAATACTTCTTCTGTCAAAGGATCGGTGGGCTTGGTGCGGAAGGTGAAAAACCGCTGTGAGGTGTAGGAAAAAAGGGCTACGATGGCCTGCGTCATGGCGTTAGCGAGGCTGGGGAAGAAGTGCAGGTATTCTACAAAAAGCTTGATGAGAATATAATTCAGCCACAAACACACCAGCACAAGCAAGGAATACCGGAACAGCTGTACGCGGCCACGCAGTGTACTTTC
>JAEWBT010000092.1 GCA_023391015.1 Bacteroidota bacterium | reverse complement strand
ATTCAAAAACCTGGCGACGCTGGCCAACCTGATTTTCACGACGGTATGTGGTGCGGAAATTTCCGGCTTGCGGCTGCGGCGGGTGGAAGCACCCAAGGAAGTGACAGCGCGCGGTGGGCTGTATCAGGCAGCGGTGAAGTCGGACGGCGAAGTGGCGCGGGACGTATGGGCAGAAGTAGGCGAGGCAGCGCAAAAGTTGTCTTATGCCGACCTGGACACAGCAGCGGTGCAGGCCGGGGCGGTGGCCGAAGTGGTCCGTTTCCTGGAGCATTTTGAAAACTGGAACAGCCAGCTGCGCTTCAAGGATTTGTTTGATGTGGACATGCACGCGTTTGCGGGTCAAAGCCCATTGCTGCGCCGCGACCTGCGTATTTTTCTGGAAGAAGGTATCAACCGGAAAAAAGCCGAAAGCACCACCGAACCGGGTGAGGAACTGCACGAAACCTTATTTTTCTACCCCTTGATTCCTTTGCTGCACGAGCTGGCCTACGGAATCTCTCAAAATCCTGCATAGGCGATGCGCAAACTGTTTTTAATGCTCGCGCTCTGTTTTTGGGGAACTTTAGCGACGGCCCAACAAGGCAAGAAAGTGCCGCCCCCAAAGGTGGAGCAGGAAGTGGTTGCCTTGCCGAAAACGGGTGTCAACTGGCTGTTTATAGCAGGGTTGGCAGTTGTGGTGGTCGGTGCTGCGTATTTTATCATGCGCTCGCAACGGGTTCCTCAAAGCAGACGGGGTATGGGGAGCCGGCGGTCGTCTGGAAAAACCCGAATGCCTGACAAGCCACAACGGGCCGGGAAAGCATTTGGCTTTTATAGAAGAACAGCACAAGCTGCGGCTGTAGAAGATGCGGTTGATACCCCACCGCAAGCCCAGCCGGAAGCCGCGCCACAAGCAATCGAAAAAGCTATTGAGGAAGAGATTACCCCATCCCCCACCGAACCGGTAGAAGTTGTAGATGCGCTCCCGCCCGGTCCGGAAATTTTCTACATGACTGTTCCGGGGGCGGATGGCCGGTTCGGAGCGGGCGCCAGGAAAACCCAGCCATCAGGTTGTCTTTACCGCTTTGAGGTATTGGAAGACAAGCCGGAAGAGGCCTTGCTGTTTTTTTCCGGAAACGAAGACGATATGCGCAATGCGCAGGCCTTCCGCGACCTGGAGCTGCTGCCCGCCTGCACCTTTAGCGGCACGCCCGACGCCGGTAGTTTTCGTTTTGCCCAAAAACCCGGTCGCGCCCACTTTGACGGCACCGCCTGGGCCGTGCAGCAAAAAGTGGAGATTACGTTTATCTAGCGACTTGTCAAGTCCTCGGAGGAAATGCAGGTTGATTTGACAAGTCTAACCGGCCCCTTCCAAGCTTCAATAACACCCTTTTACTATGCTTTTACTGGTCGGAATTATCCTGTTGGCGCAACTATTCCTTTACCTGCAAAAGAGGCAGGCCATCAAAGCGTACGCCAACCTGTTTCCCGACCGGAAAACGCTGGGCACTTCCCGCTACCGCATCCTGGCTGCGGCCATAGAAACTACACCCACCGACGCACTGCTCACCGACATCGCCAAGTTCGACATCCCGCCGGGTGCCACCGTCAATATCCGGAACCTGCATGGGCTGCCGGAACGCGTGGTTGGAATAACCCTGCTGGCCGTCTCCAAACCTACACCGGCTTTTACGCGCCTAGCCTACGCCATAAACGCCTACCTGCTGCGCAACAGCGTTGCCACCACCGATTATAATGTGCTGGAATCCATCGCCGACCGGCAATCCGAGGCGCTGCGCCAGGAAGCGCGGCAATCGGTGGGCGCACCGCTGGCGCTGGGCTTTCTGGGACTGCTGGTGCTTTCCGGCTTTCTGTTCTACACGCAGCGCGCCCAGCCCACCGGATTGGTTTTGGAAACCCTGCTGCACCGTGCGCATTATGTATTGCTGCCGGTGGGGCTGGGACTGGTGCTTCAGCAACTGCTTCGCAACCTTTTTTCCGGAAAAGCAATCGCCCAACATACGGCGCAGAAAGCGGATTTCTACACCTTTCTGCAAACCAACCTGCTGCCCTACCTGGCCCCCGCGCCCGACGGCACCATGGCCGGCCTTCACCACCAACTGCAACGTTTTGGGCAGGATTTTGAAACAAACATCTCGCGGCTGGAAGGCTTGCTTTCCCGAAACTACGATGCCCTGATTGCCCAAACGAATTTGTTGGATGCCCTCAAAGACGCCGATCTGGTAGCAATTTCCGGGGCCAACGTAACAGTGCTTCAGGAGTTGCAGAAATCCACCGGGCTGCTTTCCGGTTTTAATACCTACCTCACGCAGGTGGAAGCGCTCTTGCAGGGTTTGCAAAAAAGCGTTGGCCAGATGAACGTTTTTCTTTCCCGGACGGAAACCATTGAGGAACTGGCGGGCCGGGCGATGGCCGCCACCGCCGAAAACCGGCAACTCTTGGCATTCCTTCAAAGCCATTATCAGGAACTGGATAAAAGCCGCCAACTCATCAGCAACGGCGTGGTGGACGTGAACCGAACGCTTCAGGATGCGCTGGCCGATCTGCAACGGTTTACCCAGGAGAAAATCGACCGCATCCGCGCGATGGAAACCTACGAGGCCGAGCGCCTCAGCGGCACCGAGCCCGCCGCCGAACGCCGCCAGCTGCGCGAAACCCTCGAAGCCATCCGGCAGTTTTTGCAGACCCGTTGAGGTTGAAGGCATTTTTCCGGAATATCCACCCCAAAGGCAAGGCGCCTTTTTGTCCTTCCTAAAACTTTACCCAAGGTTGATACTTTACCTTTGTCCCCGCTTATGTTGACCCTTCAATTGCTCCGCAGTGAGAAAGACCGCGTACTGGCGGGCTTACAGAAAAAACACTTTACCGACGTCTCGCTGGTAGAAAAAATCCTTTCGCTGGATGAGCAACGCCGCAAGACGCAGGTAGAAAACGATGCGCTGGCTGCCCAAATCAACGCGGCCAGCAAAAGCATTGGCGCGCTAATGGCGCAGGGTAAAAAAGAAGAAGCGGAGGCTGCCAAAGCGGAGGTCTCTGCCCATAAGGAAGCCTCCAAAACCCTGTCTCAAAAGCTGGATGCGATTGAGAAAGAACAGCAGGAATTGCTTGTGCAACTGCCCAACCTGCCCCACGAAAGCGTGCCCGCCGGTCGCACGCCGGAAGAAAACGAAGTGGTGCGCACCGGCGGAGAGAAGAAAAATCTTCCCGAAAATGCCAAGCCCCACTGGGACCTGGTGCAGCAATACAAATTGATCGATTTTGAGCTGGGCAACAAGATTACCGGTGCGGGTTTTCCGGTTTATACCGGCCTGGGTGCCCGCCTGCAACGCGCCCTCATCAGCTACTTTCTGGATTACAACACCGCTGCGGGCTACGAAGAAGTGCAGCCGCCGCATCTGGTGAACACCGCCTCGGCTTATGGCACAGGGCAATTGCCTGATAAGGAAGGGCAGATGTACCACGTGACCGCCGATGAACTCTACCTCATTCCCACCGCCGAGGTGCCGGTTACCAATATTTTTCGCGATACCATTACCGACCCGAAAGAGCTGCCCCGGAAGCTGACCGCCTATACGCCCTGCTTCCGGCGCGAAGCCGGGTCTTATGGCAAAGACGTGCGCGGACTGAATCGCCTTCACCAGTTCGACAAGGTAGAAATCGTGCAGCTTACCACGCCGGAGGCCAGCTACGCAGCGCTCGACGCGATGGTAGGTCATGTAGAAAAGCTGGTGCAAAGCCTGGGCCTGCACTACCGCATCCTGCGGCTCTGCGGCGGTGATATGTCATTTGCCTCAGCCCTGACGTATGACTTTGAGGTATGGAGCGGCGCGCAGGAGCGCTGGCTGGAAGTGAGCTCGGTATCCAACTTCGAAACCTTCCAGACCGGGCGCCTGAAGGCCCGCACCCGCGATGAGGCCGGGAAGACCCAACTGCTGCATTCCCTCAACGGCTCTTCGCTGGCCCTGCCGCGCATCGTGGCCGCCATTCTGGAACAATACCAAACACCGGATGGCATCCGCATTCCGGAAGTATTGCAGCCTTATATGCGCACGGAGGTGATCCGGTAACTTTCATTTTTCCGGAAATTTCATAAATATTCTCCTCCTATACACCAGAATCCGTAGAGACAAGGCATGCCTTGCCTCTACATTATCCTTCATCCTTCATTCCTTTTCCCATGATTCAACGCGTCCAAAGCATCTGGCTGTTTCTGGCTTCTATGATTAGCGGGCTGCTGTTTTTGCCCAGCGTGATTTTGTATAAATGGGGCGTTGCCGGGCTGCCGCTCCCCAAGCTCTATACCCTGAACGCGGCCAACTTTTATCCCTTGCTGATTTTGGCGGGCTTTATGGCCGTGTTGCCCCTGGTGGCTATTTTCTTTTTTGCCGACCGGAAGCGCCAACGGGGCATTGCCACCTTGGGCATCCTGGCCTCGGCTGCGTTTGCCATCGTGTTGTTTATGAAAATTGCCAACATCAACAGCACCTACACCGGCATTACCGGGCAGGAATATGGCATCTTGGGAGCTATGATTCCGGTAGCAACGATTATCTTTCTCATCCTGGCCATCCGGGGCATCCGGAAAGACGAAAAGCTTATCCGAAGTGTGGACCGGCTGCGATGATTCTTTAGAAAAGACAGGTTTGAAAGGCCTGTCTTTTTTTATGGGGAAACAAACCGGAAATTTTCCGGAAATAAGCCCTGTAAATACATCTTTTTGGGCGCTGTCTTCGGCCCGGGCTGTCCGTATTTGTCATCCTGAGCTTGTCGAAGGGTCGCGCCCTTCGGGACGCTGTGGGCTTTCCGCTGCCATCCCTAGCGCGGGAAGTACCCCGAATAACACAAACTGCGCACTTCGTGCATCTTTGCACCCAGTCGCTAACAACAGATTTTATGGAAAAAGGAAACTTTGTAGATTACATCCGGGTGTTTTGTCGCTCCGGCAACGGCGGGCGCGGCGCGTCGCATTTCCTGCGCAACAAACTAACGGCCAAAGGCGGTCCCGACGGCGGCAATGGCGGGCGCGGTGCACATATCATCCTCAAAGGCAATGCCCAACTGTGGACACTGCTGCACCTGCGCTATCAGAAAAACATTCTGGCCGAAGACGGCCATCCCGGACTTAAATCCAATATGACAGGCCGTGATGGAAAGGATATCATTATTGAAGTGCCGCTGGGAACGGTGGCCATCGACGAAGAAACCGAAACCATTGAGGCCGAAGTGCTGGAGGATGGTCAGGAGGTGATCTGGCTGCCCGGCGGGCGCGGCGGATTGGGCAATGCCAACTTTGCCACCCCCACCAATCAGGCTCCCGACCACGCCCAACCCGGCGAGCCGGGCGTGGAAGGCTGGAAGATGCTGGAGCTGAAAATCCTGGCCGACGTAGGGATGGTGGGCTTTCCGAATGCCGGAAAAAGCACGCTTTTGTCGGTGTTGTCGGCGGCCAAACCCAAGATTGCCGATTATGCCTTCACCACCCTGGTGCCGCAGTTGGGGATGGTCCCCTACCGCAATGGCCGCTCCTTTGCCCTGGCCGATTTGCCGGGGATTATCGAAGGGGCCGCCGAGGGACGGGGATTGGGCCACCGGTTTCTGCGCCACATTGAGCGGAATTCGGTGTTGCTGTTTGTGATTCCCGCCGACAGCCCCGACCCCGATGCGGAGTTCCGCATCCTGCACCGCGAACTGGAAGAATACAACCCGGAGTTGCTGGATAAAAAGGCCCTTATTGCCGTCTCTAAAAGCGATTTGCTGGATGAAGAGCTGCGCGAAGCCATCGAGCAAACCCTGCCTAAAGAATTGCCGCACGTGTTTGTATCGGCGGCGGCAGAAACGGGCTTGCAGGAGTTGAAAGACGCCTTGTGGAAGCTGTTGAATAGTTAGGAATTTCCGGAAATTTCCGGAGACCGCAACCTACTCTGGCGCGAGTGTTTGCGAAGCGACACTCGTGTCTTGGAGAGAAGGCAGTCTTTGACTGCCAGCCAGTCGGAGACTGGCCGCTCCCTACACACAGGAGCCGCTTCGCGAACTCCCGCGCAATGAAAGCGGGGAAATGGAAACAGCCCCACAAGACTTCCGGAAAACCTATTGTCCGGGGGTATCTGCTTTGGGTTTGGGGCGGCCCACCATGTCGAGTGCGGCGGGGTAGCCTTTGCCGGCCAGCGCCACGATAGGAACGGCCATTTCCTTGGGCGGACTTTTAACCTTTTTGGCGGTAGTCTTTGCGGTGCTGTCGGTTGCGGTTGGATTTCCGCTTGCGGCCGGGCGCGCGCCGATGCTTGCAGCGATAGGTTTCCCAGCGGCATTGCGGTTCATGGTTTCCAGCGCGTCATACAAAGCGGTTTTTTCGGCTTCGGGCAGGGTTTCATAATCCAGTCCGTGTGCGGTAAGCACTTTTTGGGCATAGGCCACGGTGTTGGTACCGCGCGTGTACACGTCTTTGTAGATAACCAGCTTGCCGTCTTCAGCCACAATGGTTTCGTAGCGCAGCTCTACCGGAACAGGCTTTTGCAGGCGCTTCCATTTGGTTTTCGTCCGGGCCTTTCCATAGGCTTCCACCGAGTCGATGGTAAGCTCCTTTCCACCGGCCACCTGTGCAAGCGTGGCTGCGAAATCGCGGATGCCATCGTTGGTGAGACCTACGCAGCCATGCGAGGCATAGGTACCAAGCTTATAAGGCTGCTTGCCGCCGTGGATCAGGCTGGGCGGACCAATGGGAATCTTGACGGGGCCGAGGGGATTATCTTTGCTACCGGCGGCAACGGTTTTGCCGGGCGCAAATTTTCCTTTCACCCAAGGCTCTTTGGGCGGTGTCCAGGTGGGGTTGAAAATAATATTCTCGGCGTGGCGCATCCCGGCGGGCAGGGGATATTTCTGCTGCCCGATTCCCACCAGATAGCTTTTCACCAGTTGCCCTTCGTTAAAGATGTCCATCCGGTGGGCGGGCGCGTTAATCACCACACGGGTATCGGTGGGAACGGCGTTTGGGGCCTGGGGTAAAAGTCCGGAAATATTGCCTTGGGCGTAGCGGTCGGCCACGAGGCGTTGCAGGCGGTAGGCGCGTTCAGGCCCGACAATCTTTTTCAGTTGGCCTTCCGAGCGCTGGGCCACCTTTTTGGCATCGTCGAGGTAGGCCGTTCCGCTACCGTATTCATCCAGATCGGCCACGGAGGCCGCTGCTGCGCTTTTTAGCTTTTTGATTTCTTCGTCGGTCAGGGAAAGGGCCGTCTTGAGATTGCCCATAAATTCTTTATCATAGGCCAGTGCATCAAGGACCGGAAAGGTCATGCCCGGCTCGGCCCCGTTTTGGGTGCCGTCGAAGCCTTCGGGCAGGGGGATGCCGGCGGTCGTGTCGGTAGCGCCTGCACCCCTGCTCGCAGTTGTGTTCTGATAAACCGTTACTTCTTCGTTGTTGCTGCCGGTGCAGCCGGTGTGCATGCCCCCCCAAAACAAGAATGCGGTTGCAGCGGCCAAAGTGCGAAAAGAGAAATCGGGGCGTTTCATGCAAAGAAATAGAGAAGTATTTTCAGCCTTGCAAGAACCATTCCCTTGCGGCATTATTTATTTAGTCTTTTTCCCCAAAACGCTTTTTTATTATGAAACCCTTCCTGGCTATGGTCTTGCTGTGCTTTCTGACAAGCGCTGCCTGTAGTAAAGATGCTCCGCAAGCCGTGGCCGACACACCAGATAGCACGGCTAATGGCGCTTATCCGCCGGTGGAAACCCAAACACCCAATGCTGCCT
>JAEWBT010000107.1 GCA_023391015.1 Bacteroidota bacterium | reverse complement strand
TAAAACGCAGTTTGCACCGAGTCGGCAATGCGGTGCAGGTCGTCTTCGTCAAAATCTTTCACCACCAGCCGGTCCAGCAAGAGGTAGGCATCGTGTTGCCACATCGGCTTGGCGCTTTTGGTGGCCTTGGATGCCTTGCTTTTTTGCAGCCAAAACGCTTTCGTTTCCTCCGGAAGCTCGTTCACTACGATATCCGTCACCCCAATCGGCGACACGCTTTGTTCCACCACGTCGGCGGGCGTCGGCAGCGGGCCAATCAAATCCTCAATCCGCACCATACCGGTTTTGGGGTTATACACCCGCGTAAAACCTTTTTGCAGCAGGATGTTCAGCTCTTCCGGCAGCGAGCGACCGTAGCGGGTAAACAAAGGCGACAGGACATACACCCGGCTGCCGTGCGGCTGATTTTGGATAAAGGTCACCACATCACTCACCGTGTCTTTCTTGACCTCCTCGCCACTTACCGGCGAGTACGTCCGCCCCACGCGGGCAAAAAGCAGGCGCATGTAATCGCCAATCTCGGTCATGGAGCCGACCGTGGAGCGCGGCGTGCGGCTCGTTACTTTCTGCTCAATGGCAATGGCCGGGCAGATGCCCCGGATGTAATCCACATCCGGCTTGTCCATCCGTGCCAGAAACTGCCGGGCATAGGCGCTGAGGCTTTCGGCGTAGCGGCGCTGCCCTTCGGCAAAAAGCGTGTCCATCGTGAGCGATGATTTTCCGGAACCCGAAACCCCCGTCACCACTACCAGTTTGTTTCGCGGAATGGCCACGTCCACATTCTTCAGGTTGTGCATCCGCGCGCCTTTGATAAAAATGGCGTCGTCGGGCACGGCGGGCGTGGGAGTAGCCGTCACCACGGGCGCAGCAACAACTTCTTGTTCTTCTTTCTTCTTTGCCGGGGCTTTCTTCTTCGGGGAAACCGTTTTTTCGCTCATGATTTTCTTAGGGGACACAAAAATACCTTACCGGAATTTCCGTGCGTTACCTTAACAGCAAAGCGGGGTTTTTGGTTGGAGAAATACCGCAACCGGCTTCTTAAAGTTTCCCGTTGAGTCCTTTTGTGCCTAAGTGCTTCCAAACAATTCGTTGTTGGTAACAAAACACGGGTCATTGCGAGCGGAGCGAAGCAACCTGCACAAAGTACTGGACAGTGTGCAGGTTGCTTCGTCGTACCTCCTCGCAATGACCCGCAAAATGTAGAGAGCTTACTATCAACTCATTTCTTGTTGGTACTTAATCCCGAATACTTAACACCTTTACCCCCTGGCCCCCAAGGGGGGAATTTCCACTCATTCCTGATACTTCATACCCAACCCTCTTTTGTCTATAATCTTTTGTCTTTGCAGGGCCGGGCTTTCGGCTGTCACCCTGAGCTTGTCGAAGGGCCTCACGCGAAGAATGCCACCCGTCAGGTTTCAAAAACCCGGCGGTTGGCATTCTTTTCCGGAAATCAAGCCCTATTTTCCGGAAATTTCTCTCTTCGTTTAAGCCCCGCGCCGTCCGAAAAGTCCATCCCCAATGGTGCTATCCAAACTTCAGAAAAACCTGCACTTGCTGCACCGAGCTGGCTTCGGGCCTGCTCTGGAAATGCTTCCGCAGCTTTCCAATCAAACTCCGGCACAGTTGTGGGCACAACTGGTAGCCGATAGTAAAGGGCTGCCCCCAAAAATTGAGGCACAGCAAACAATATTAACTAAAGCAGATCTGGAGAAACTGCCCACGGAAGAAGCGCGCAGAAGTCTCCGGCAAACGGTGCAAAGGGAAACCAGGCAGGAGCTGCAACGCCTTGCCGGCATGTGGCTGGAAACCATGACACACAGCAAAGCCCAACTGCGCGAGCGCATGGCTTTCTTCTGGCACGGCCACTTCGCCACGCGCATTACAAGGGTGGATTTTAACCGCGATTTGTTGCAGATTTTCCGGGAAAAAGGACTGGGTAGCTTCAGCGATCTACTCCTGGCCGTCAGCAAGTCGTCGGCGATGCTGGCCTTTCTCAACAACCAGCAAAACCGAAAGCAAAAACCGAACGAAAACTTTGCCCGCGAGGTCATGGAACTTTTCACCTTGGGCCGGGGGCATTACACCGAAAAAGACGTGAAAGAAGCGGCCCGCGCCTTTACCGGCTGGGCATATAAAGCGATTCCGGAAAACAGCGACGCACCCAATGCTGGCGAAACAGAGTTTTATTTCCGGAAAGCCTTTCACGACGACGGCGAAAAAACATTCCTGGGTCAGAAAGGCAACTTTGCCGGAGAGGATATTATTCGCATTTTGCTGCAGCAACGGCAAACTGCGCGCTTTATTTCCGGAAAAATCTACCGCTACTTCGTCAACGAAACGCCCGACGAAAAGCGCATCGAAAGCCTTTCCCAAAAATTCTATGACTCGGGCTACAACATTTCCCTTTTGCTGGAAGAAATCTTTACCGCGCCGTGGTTCTTTGAGGAAAAGAATATGGGTAACCGTATCAAATCACCGGTGGACTTATTGGTGAATATCAGCCGGATATTGCCCCTCACAATCGGGAACGCCAAAGGGCTTTTTGTGTTGCAAAACGTGCTGGGGCAAACGCTGTTGCAACCGCCCAATGTGGCGGGCTGGCCGATGGGCACCGCCTGGATCGACAGCAGCTCCCTGTTGGTCCGGATGCAACTGCCCTACATCCTGGCCGGAAAAGAAGCCCTGAGCGTTGCACCCAAGCCCAACGACGATATTCAGATGGGCAAAAAGCTGCCCGCCGAAGACTTGGACATCAAGCCTGCCTTTGCGCCCAAACTATTGCAAAGCGAAGTGGAATGGGGGCCAGTGGAAAATGCTTTTGAGGATTTGTCGCTGGCGCAGCAAGCCGCTTACCTGCTGGTATTTCCCCAAAAGGCCGCGCTCGGGGCCGTGCAGGAAGCGGTGAAAAATCTTTCCGGTGCAGACCGTGTGCGCCAGAGTGTGCTGAGATTGATGAGCCTGCCGGAATATCAGTTGGGGTAAAAAAGGGATTGGGTTTTCCGGAAATTTTTAGACCTGACAGGTCCGGAGCGAAAGCGGAGGATGCCTGTCAGGTCAGTTGTTTTAGCTGTAGATGCTCTCCGGAAACCACGCTTTCCCGGAAGACGTGTTTCTGACCTGACAGGCATCTGCGGCTTCCACTCCGTTCCAGCCTTGACCTGTCAGGTCCTTTTGGCTCTACTCCCCCAGCGCCACCTTCTCCAGCCGCGCGCGGGGTGGGCCGGTAATCACTTCGCCATTGGGGGAGAAGCGCCCGCCGTGACATGGGCAATCCCAGCTTTTCTCGGCATCGTTCCAGGCTACAATGCAACCGGCATGGGTACACACCGGACTGATGGCAATCACCCGACCGGCTTCATCTTTATAAAGCGCCATCTTCTTGCCTTCGTATTCCACCAGTTTGCCTTCGCCGGGCGCCAGTTCAGCCAGTTCGGAGATGGTTTCGTAGGCAAACCGTTTTCCCACAAACTCTTTTACCACGTCGGCATTTTCCTTTACAAAATTGGAGAAGCCGGCAATGGGTTTGATCCGAGACGGCTTCAGGAGGTCTTCCAGCTCATTCGTCCGTCCCGTCAGCAGGTCGGCCAGCAACATCCCGGAAAGGGTGCCGAAGATCATCCCGTTGCCGTTGAAACCAGTGGCACAATACTGCTTTTCGTGGCCGGGCAACACGCCCACATAAGGCAGCCCATCTGCCGGAATGTAGTATTGCGACGACCACTGAAACGCCACTTCGGCAATGTCGAAATAGCGGCGCAGGTAGGCTTCCAGCTCGGTAAAAACATACTGTGTGTTGTCGTTGTGGCCGGTTTTATGGTCGCTGCCGCCGGCAATAAGGTAGCGCACGCCGTCTAGCGCTTGGGTGCGGTAGTAGAAATACGGGTCTTTGCAGTCATACACCACTGCGTCGGGCAGCTGGCTTTCATCCGTCAGGCGCAGGGCCATGGCATAAGAGCGGTAGGGCGCGTTGCGGAAATGCAACAGGTTGATGCCCGGCGGAATGTGGGTGGCCCACACCACTTTCCGGGCTTTTAGCACGCCGGTCAGGGTTTCGGCTTCCAGAATCTCTTCCCCGCTAACCGTCCCAATCGGGGTGTTTTCGGAAATTACGCCGCCAAGGCTTTCAAAAGCGCGGGCCAGGCCCTGGAGGTAGCGGGTGATGTGGAACTGCCCCTGCCCGCTAAAGCGCACCGCTTTTACGAACGGCACCGGAACCGGAATGGCGCTTGCCGGGGTAATATCTACCCCTACTTTTTTCGCCGAATCGGCGGCTTCGTCCAGCGCTTTCACCTCGTCATCGGTTTCGGCAAACAGGTATCCTTCCTTTAGTTCAATATCGGCATCGGTGATGCCGTAGCGCCCGGCCAGCAGGCGGATGTGGGCGATGGCGGATTGGGTAGCTTCAAAGATTTGCCGGGCTGCATCTGCCCCAAAATTACTTTCGATCTCGCCGTAGGTAGTGTCCAGAACGGTGTTGAGATGGGCGGTGGTGCCGCCGGTGGTGCCCCAGCCAAGGGTATGGGCTTCGGCCAGAATTACTTTTTGGCCCCGTTCGGCCAGGAGCAAAGCCGTGGTAAGGCCCGTGATGCCGCCGCCTACCACCAGCACGTCGTACACGGCAGTGGGGTCGGGCGTGGATTGGGGAACGTAAGCAGGAAGGGTTTGCCAGATGCTTTGCAGGGCGCCGTCGCGGTTCATAAAGAAAGGGTTTTTTATCTAAAAAAACCTTTCAACAAAACCCCGCCAATATGCCGCACCAGCACTAAACAGCCTGTTCAGAAAAGTGTCCTGCCCTTAGAGCAAAGTTGCTCTTGCATCCGGACGAGTGTTTTGGCCTTACCGCAAAATTGCAGTTATGTCCATACACGTGTTTTGCCCATACCGCAAAACTGCGGTAAGGCTCATACACCTGTTTTGTCTTATATCAACGCCGAAGGCTCCAACGTTTCCAACGCGCAGCTCCAACAGCCCCGCCAACGGCGGGGTCCAACAGCGCAGCCCTCCAACCCTAATTCCGCGTATCGGCGCCCCAATACAGCTTTTGCTTGATGGTTTTCAGGAAGTTATGTTCATCGGGCCGCACCAGAGAGATCTTGAAACTTTCCTTGCGTACGGCCATCTGCACGCCAGAGGTAATGGTTTCGGTGCGGGCATCGAGGGTGGCCAGAAACTGCTCGGCGCGGCCTTCTACTTCAAAAGAAATCACATTGTCGTCGGGCACGATGATGGGCCGCACATTGAGGTTGTGGGGTGCCACGGCGGTGATGAGAAAGGAGCTGGCCTGCGGAAAAACCACCGGCCCGCCGCACGAAAGCGAGTAGCCGGTAGAGCCGGTAGGCGTGGCCACGATGAGGCCGTCGGCCCAATATGTGTTCAGGAATTCGCCGTTGAGATAGGTATGGATTTTAATCATCGACGACGAGTCTTTGCGGTGCATTGTAAACTCGTTGAGCGCGTAGGGCGTGTCGCCGAAGAGCGGCACCGACGCGTCGAGGTGCAGCAGCGTGCGTTGCTCGATGGTGTAGGAGCCGCGCACGAGGCTTTCCACCGCCTGGGCCACTTCTTCTTCGGGAATGGCCGCCAGAAAGCCCAGCCGGCCCAGGTTGATGCCGATAATGGGGATGTCGCTGTTGCCCACGTGGCACACCGCGTCGAGGATGGTGCCGTCGCCGCCGAGGGAAAAAAGCATGCTGGTATTACGGGGCAGGTCGCGGTGGCAGGTAAAGAAATCGGGTGCTCCGGCAAAGGAAACCCCGGCTGCCACGAGCCGTTCGTAGAAGTCCTTAAACACCGAAAGCTGAATGCGGTGGGCCTCAAAGAGCAAGAGCAATCTTTGGAAAAAAGGCACATCAGATTCGTCGAACGTGCGGTTGTAAAGGGCTACGCGCATGGGAGAAGATTGGACCTTAAAGGTAGGTGGAAGGTCTTTTAGGGGATGGCTATCAGCAATCGCAGGCACGACCGGCAATGGAAGGTTATTTATTTCCAAGCCCGGAGGGCTTGCTGCTCCTTTTGCGGGCATTCCGTTAAGGGACTGGCGATGTCGGATTCCTATGGATAAGATGTTGCATTTCTATGGATAAAAGGAAGCGTAAAGCGGAAAATTTACCCAAATTTCCAACCCACCTTTACACTCATGTTTACCATTTCCCTGCACGGCATTCAGATAGACGCGCCCGTGGGCGTTTTTGAAGAAGAAAAAAAAGTTCCCAACCACTTTGAGGTGGATATCGACCTGATGGCCCCGGAAGACGCACCGTTTATGAACTACGGCGACTTTCAGGAGGTGGCCGCCGCTGCCTTTGCCCAAGGCTACGATACGCTGGAAGCCTGCGCCCAATACATGCTCGACGAACTGGCCAGCCGGTTTCCAAAGGCGGAAAAGGGGAGTGTTGTCATCCGGAAATACACCCTGCCGTTTGGCGCGCCGGTGCGCTATGCGCAGGTGCGGCTGGCGCGGGAGTGGGCTTAAGGTTCCGGAAAAAAGCGCACGTTGGGGTGTTGGGCAATAATCTCCAGCAGCATTTCGAAGTAGGTTTTCCCGGTTCCGGCTTCCAGTCCGGCCAGCTTTTGGCGCGCCCAGTCGGCGTTGTACACCTGCGGTTGCCGGAGTTTTTGCAGGTAGAAATCCTTCGTGGCCTGGAGGCCTAAATCCACCTTGCTTTTTTCAAAGCCGCGCCACACCAACCGGATTTCTTTTTCGCCTGCCAGCGCGCCAAAGCCACCATAAAGTAGGTCGTCGAAGGCATCCAGGCTTTCGCCCAGCATCCAGGTTTCTCCCTGCATAAAAACCCGATCCACCTCCCCGTAGAAGCCGGAAATGTCCGAAAAGTTTTCGCCGTGAATGGTAAAGGTTTTCATGGAAAAGATGTTTCCGGAAAAACCGCGCCTGCTTTCCGGAAAGCAATACTTACAGCGAAGCCGCCAGCCCGCGAATCAGGGCGCTCCACGGGGCTTTGCCTTCGGCTTTTCCGAGGCGCACGATAATGATGTTTTTCTGAGGGAAAGAATAGATGTATTGCCCCAAAAAGCCTTGTGCGAAGGTGGTTCCTGGCTGTAGCCACCATTGGTATTTATAGAAACGAGCCCCGCCGTGGGTGGTGTCGGGCGTGGTGGATTCGATTATCCATTCCGGCGAAATCACGGGCGCGCCGTTGAAGGTTCCTTTTTCATTTAAAAGCTTTCCCACCTTGGCAAAATCAACGGCCGTAGCGTTCACGCAGCAAAACGTTTTCTCCAACCCGTCTTTTTTCTGGTCGATGCTCCAGCCCGCTTCGTACTGCGGATGGAGCTGTGCCCATACTTTTTCGTTGAAATAATCCGTAACGGTTTTTCCTTTCAACACGCGGTCGAGAATGCTCCCTAAAATCTGGGTAGAGCCGCTGGTATAGTCGAAAGCAGTGCCCGGTTTTCCGGAAAGTTTCAGGGCCAAAGTGCGCTTGCGCAGATGGCGACCATAATAGAAAGCCGCCGCCTCGGCTGCCGGAGAGTAGTAACTTTCGTTGAACTTCAGTCCGGAGGTCATTTGCAGCAGGTGGCGGATGGTAACCTTGTCGAAGCCGTTGCGCGCCATTTCCGGTAGGTAGGTTGTTACCGGATCGTCCACGCTTTTTATCAAACCATCGCTAATGGCCGCGCCGATAAGCAGGGAGGTAAAGGATTTGGCCATCGAAAAAGACGCCACCCGCGAATCTTCTTTATAACCGGAAAAGTATTTTTCATACAGCAGCGTGTCATTGCGGATAATCAGAAAAGCAACCGTTTTATTATTCTTTAAGTATTTTTCAAAATCATAAGACTTGCCGCCAATAGAGAAGGCTTTGGGGGAAAGCGGCTTTTCGGGGTTGGCAAACTTAAAAGGTGTGGACGAAGCGGGAAGCGGCCGTTCCGGAAATTTCCGGAAATCGGTGATGTCGGCAAAGTTGTAAGCCACATAGCGCGTGGGCAGGCAGCCGGATGCTAGCAGTAGCAACAGGACAAGGCTTGGGGAGAGGCGCATAAAGAAAGGTTGGAAAAGGCCGGAAATCCCTACAATACTAAAACGAAAAGCCGGCGCATGGCGCGCCGGCTTTTCTATAACTTCTTTGCAAGACGTTTTTTCCAGAAATTAGTTGTGGTTCGGCAACACCGAATACGTTTTGCCGTATTCCAGCATTTGCTCAAAGAAGGATTCCGGATATTCCACCTTTACATCCACAATTTTTCCGGCTTTTTTCACCGGCGTCAGGCGCGGCTGGATAAAGCCTTTGTAGGGTTTCTGGTCGAGCTTGGCGTAGCGGGCCAGCACCTCTTCGTGCAGCTTGCGGTCCACTTTCACACCATAGTTTTCCACCAAGGTTTTACCGGCAGCGAAGTCGCCTTCGCTTTTGATGCGCTGCAACTCGCGGAGCAGCTGGCCAAAGAGGTCGCGCAGCTTGTTGTAATCGTTGATTTTAACGTAGGTCTTGCCGTGGCGCTGCACCATTTCGGTTACGTTTTCGGCCTTGCCTTTTTCATACGCCCAGCCAGCTACAAGTTGGCGGTTGCGCATGTGGGCTTCCTCAATGTCGTCGCCGATTTTGAGGCGGGTGAGCTGCGTCATCAGGCCATTCATCATGTAGCTGTCGTATTCGGCCTTGCCCACTTCGGTGGTCGGCGCTACACCAATTTCCACCAGCTTCGGGTCGATGGCGAAGTACAATCCTACGAGGTCGGCGCGGGCTTCTTCGAGCGTACTCGCGTAGTTTTTAAGCGTTTTTTCCGGAACATCCACGCCGGGGTTGATTTGTCCGGAAGCGTGGCCAATGCACTCGTGCATATCGGTGTGCAGGTCAGATGCCAGCGCGCCGTATTTTTTTGCGCGGTCGATAATTTCCTGGTTATAGGCAAATTCTTCCAGCATGCCGCTGTTGGCCGAAGCCACGTTGTAGGCATGGATGATATTGGACAAGGAAACCGACTTAGAGCCGTGTTCTTTACGGATCCAGTCGGCGTTGGGCAGGTTCACGCCAATGGGCGTGCTCGGGGCCGCGTCGCCGCTTTCCATGATGACGGTGATAGCCTTGGCAGTAATGCCTTTTACGGCTTTTTTCTTGTGTTCCGGTTGCAACGGACTATGGTCTTCAAACCACTGCGCCTGCTTGGCAATAGCTGAAATCCGCTTGGTAGCTTCCAGATCCTTCAAACTCACCACGCTTTCAAACGATCCTTTCTTGCCAATCGGGTCCATATACACCTCAATAAAACCGTTCACCACGTCGATGCGCGAATTCGTGTCGGCGGCCCAGGCAATGCTGTAATCGTCAAAGGTTTTGAGGTCGCCGGTTTGGTAATATTTAATCAGCAGCTCCAGTGATTTGCGCTGCTGCGCGTTTTCGGCTACCGGAACGGCGCGTTCCAGCCAATAAATAATCCGGTCGATGGCCGCGCCATACATGCCGCCGCTTTTCCAGACGTGTTCCACCACTTTGCCATTAGCGTCTTTCATCAGCTTGCTGTTCAATCCCCATGACGGCGCATGGCCGGTAGTTGGGAACTGGGCGTAGTAGTCATCCACCTCTTTATGAGTAACGTTTTCATAGAAATTCACCGATGACTCCTTCACGTTGTCGATATCGGCGCGGAGGTCCACCAGCTTGGGTTCCACTTTCGGGTCGTAGATCACCGGACGGATGCGCTTCCAGAACTGAGCTACGGTTTCGCTGTTGGAAAGGGTGGGCAGGCGGTCGGCGTCGCTTTCTTTCAACATCTTTTCAAAAGCCGCTTCGCTTAGTTTGGGGAAAAACTTTTCGTTGCCGTAGTGGTGGTGGTTGCCGTGCGAAAACATCACGCGGCCAAAATATTCCCGGAAATCAGCCCAGTCTTTGCCCACGCGCGAGCCGCGGTAGGTGTTGTAGATGGCTTCCAGCGTGCGGCGAAGGGTGAGGCCGTATTTGCTTTTCTGATCCCAGATAATGTCGCGGCCCGAAAGGGCGGCTTCGGAGAGGTAATAAGCCAGTTCTTTTTGCTGTGGCGTCAGGGTTTCAAAACCAGGCACCTGATAACGCAGCAGTTGCAGGTCGGCAAAGCTTTCGGCAGCGACGTCAAAGTCTTTGGAAGTTGCTTTTTGGGTGATTCCTTTTTTGGATTTCGTCTGTGCCATAGCAGATTGCGGGGAGAGGGCAGCCAGCCCGAATGCGAACAAAGCCGCGGCGGTGTAGAAGGTGTTTCCTTTCATGAAAACGAAGATAAGGAAAGTGCGGAAGGGCATGGGTCATGGGTCATGTTTCATGTTTCATGTGTCATGTGTCATGTGTGCTCCTTGGTTTCTGGCCTTTGTTCTTTGGTTCTTGGTCCTTGGTTTCTGGTCTTTGACCTCTGGTTTCCAGTTCCCCCTAGGAACCCACTATGAAACATAAGCGCATGAAACATGAAACATGAACTGGGCGTGCCCCTTCGGGTCGGGCTTTCGGCCCTCGCTCTGCCCGCCGTTCCACTAAAGGCCAATGCTGCGGGCAGGAGCTCAAACAAGGCCTCTATCCCTCACGCAGTTTCCGGAAATCGGGCGCATTTCCCGGAAAAGCAAAAGCTTGGAAAAGGTCTGCCAAAATATTTTTTCAAGAAAACACTACTTTGTATTGCATAGTACCTGTTTATGGATTTATCTTTGCACTGCAAGGTTCTGTAAAATCTGGCAGTTGTTCGCTCCTGATACTTTCTACCTGATACCCCCAAAGCCATGACCACCGACAACATTCAGGCGCAGATGCGCAAGGGCATTCATGAATTCTGCATTCTTTCCATTATCCGGCGCAACGAAGTGTACCCGGCGGAAATCGTGGAGCAGATGCGTGAAGCCAACCTCACCTTGGTGGAAGGGACCCTCTATCCGCTGCTGACGCGTCTTAAAAATGCCGGAGTGCTCACCTACCGCTGGGTGGAAAGCAGTGGCGGACCGCCGCGCAAATACTTTTCACTTACCGAAACCGGCGAGCGCTATTACGGCGAAATGCGCGCCACCTGGCAAGAACTCTCTGCTGCCGTGAACCGCCTGATTCAGCCTTAAAGCCTTTCTCTTCTCAACGCTTTTTAAAATCCATTTTCCACATCATGGAAAAGATCATCAGCATCAATATCGCCGGTCAGATTATACCCATCGAGGAGAGCGCTTACAACCGGCTCACCGCTTATTTCGACAGCCTGCGCGCTTATTTCCAGACCCAAACCGAAGGCGAGGAAATCCTGGCCGACATTGAAAGCCGCGTGGCCGAACTGCTGACCACTAAAATCCGCCTGGGGATACCTGTCATCAATGCACAACATATAGCCGAAGTAGAAAGTCAGCTGGGCAGCGTGGAAGATTTCCGGGAAGCCGATGGCGCTGACCCTAGTCTGGAAAAAGCCCAGCCGGAAAGTCCGCCGCCGCCGCGCCGCCGCTTTTTCCGCGACCCAAACGACAAGGTTTTGGGCGGCGTTTGCGCCGGACTGGCTGGTTATTTCAACGTCGATCCGGCGCTGGTGCGTATCATCTTTGGGGTGCTGGCATTGGCCGGGTGGGGAACGGGGATTATACTGTACCTCGCCCTGTGGTTTCTGGTTCCGGAGTCGGCAGAAAATACTTACAAAGGACGGCGGTTGTATCGCAGCTCCGACGATAAATGGATTGGGGGCGTTTGCGGTGGGCTGGCCGCCTATTTCGACAAAGACCCGTGGATATTCCGCCTGCTGTTCGGCATTCCGCTGCTCTTCGGCTCCGGGTTTCTGCATGGCTTTTCCTTTGTCTTTGGCTCGCTTTCCGGCGCGGCGGTGCTGATTTATATTCTGCTTTGGATCGTGTTGCCCATTGCCAAAACCGACTTCCAGAAAATGGAGCTGCGGGGCGAAAAAATAGACCTCCAATCCATTCGCGACAATGTGTATGGCGATTTTAAAAACCGCTCGCAAAGCTTTGCCCGCGAGGCCCGGCAGGCCGCCGACCGGCTGAGTGGCGAAGCCAAAACCGCCTTCGGACCCGCGGCGCGCACCGGTGCTTCGGCACTTGGGAAAATCATCCGGGGTCTTTTTCTGTGTGTGGCCATTTTCGTGGCGGTGCTTTTGTTTATCCTGCTCATCGGCTACTTCTTCGGCGATTTTTCCAGGATAGCCAATCTGTATCTGTTTCAGTCGCCCCGCCAAAAAACCCTGGCTTTCCTGTCTGTAATCCTGCTGCTTGGGGTGCCGCTGCTGTCGGTTTTGGTAACCATCCTGCGAAATACCCTGCATCTGCCGTCCAATCTGCGCTATCTCCGTATGGCGTTCGGCATTCTTTGGATTGGTGGCTTCGTGGCGGTCGCATTTCTGGCGAGCAGCCTGGAGAAAAGTTTTAAAAGAGAAGAAACGGTGCGCCAAACGCTCCCGCTCCCGGTGGCCGATTCCGGAATCCTGCTGGTGCGCGCGGTGGGCGAACCCATTCAATACCGCAACACGCTGGCCGGCCTTCGCGGCGATTTTAAAGGTTTGGATCTCGATGAAGATTCCCTGCGCTCTGCCTGGGTAGATTTCCGGGCCGTTCCTTCCAAAGACAATCAATACCGCGTAACGATCTTGCGCAGCAGCTATGGCCGTAGCAGCGCCGAGGCACGGCAACGGGCCGGAAATATTGTGTATCCCACAGCCGCTATGGCCCAACTGCCGGGAACGCTGGCCCTGCCCGCCGGTTTTGTCATTGCGCAGCGCGACTATTACCGCGGACAGCAGGTAGCGGTTGAGTTAGAAATTCCCGTAGGCCGGAAAATCCAGTTTGACCGTTCCATGGAAAAGACGCTGCTGGAAGATTATTACGCCGAAACCAGTTATGGATACAGCCGGGGCCGGAAGCGTTGGACATACCGCCGCCGCTGGAAACCTGCGCCTGCTGTGAATGTGGTTTATACCATGGGCACGGACGGCAAGCTGCACCGCGCCGACGGCCTGGAAGACGAAGCGACTTCGCCGGACGACTGGGAGCAGGATTTGGAAAAAGATTGGGAGTCGGATGAGGCCGAAGCACCATCGGGGCATGTTATTTAACCGGTATTCTTTCCGGAAAAACCGCTCTTTTTTATGGAAAAGATTATCAGCGTAAACCTCGCGGGCCGGGTATTGCCGATTGCGGATGTGGCCTACAACCGCCTGCTGCAATATTTTAACGGCCTGCGCACTTTTTACGATAAAAATCGCGGTGGCGATGGGGTGATCACCGATCTGGAAGCCCGCATGGCCGATCTGCTTTCGGCCCGCATTACGGTTTCTAACCCAACGGTGCAAATCGCGGATGTGGAAAGCGCCATTGCCACCATCGGACAGATTGAAGACCTCACCCGACCGGAAGGTCAGTTTTCGTTTGCCCCCGGCAACATGCCCGAGCCGATGAAAGACCGGCCCGTAGCCCCGCCCCGGCGGGGCTTTTACCGCAACAGCAACGACAAAGCCACTGCCGGCATTTGTTCCGGAATTGCACACTATCTGGGGCTGAACACCGCTCTGGTACGCGTGGTGGTTTTTCTATTGTTTTTCACCTTTTGGGGAGCGGTTGGTTATTTTCTGATCTGGATCATCACGCCTGAGGCACCGCTCGAGCCGCAGTCTAAAACGCGTTTGTATCGCAGTCGGGAGGACAAATGGATTGCCGGCGTTTGCGGCGGACTGGCGGTTGCGTTCGACAAGCCCGCCCTGCTGTTCCGCATGATTTTCCTGCTGCCGGTTTTGTTTGGCATTGGCGACAGCACTTTTATGCACCTTTTCGGCAACCTGCTCATCACCAGCTCGCTTTCCGGCACGCTCATCGTGATTTATATTTTGCTGTGGGTGCTCTTGCCGCTTGCCAAACCAGGCGAAGAGCAAGTAGACAAAATCCGGCAATCAGCAACCGGCTAAAACCACAAAGCTTTTCTTTGCAGCTATGATGCGTTTGTTGTTGCTTTCCGGGGCTGTGCTGGTGCTGGCCTCCTGCGAGCCAAAAACAGGCTCTATTTCCGGAAATTCCAAGAGTCCTTTGCCGGAAGGCCCCCCAGCCGCCGGAACGGTGGTGGCCGAAGACAGCATTCGCCACCGGGGCGATGGGCTGAATCAGTTCACCTTTCGCGTGGTGGTAACCAAAGCGCCGGAGCGGGGTGTTTATACCGTCAACGCGCAGGATGGCCCTAATAAAGGCGAAACGCAGTTTACTCTGCCCAAAAGAGGCGAGGATTTCCGGGTGGTTATGCACAAAGACCCCACCAAAGCCCGGATGGCCATTGGCTTTCAGGTGCCCGGCGACAAGGCATTCTATCCCTACTACGAAGTGGTTTCGGAAGGCAAAACCATTCGCGCACAATACACCAACGCGTATCAGTTTGAGTAGGGATTTTGTTTGAGACGTTTATGTGGTTTATAAGGTTTATGACGTTTATAGAAGGGTGAGAAAGGCTTTTAGATTGGGTGGATTTCCGGAAATAAAGCCGAATTTTCCAGAAGGCTGGAAGTGTCCGACCTTTGCCCCTATGCACCGGAAGAAAAAAGCGCCTATTCAGATTCACGACGACGGCTCGGTATCGCTCAACAAATACATTTCGGCGTCCGGTTTTTGCTCCCGCCGCGAAGCCGATGCCTATATCGAAGCGGGCCGCGTGACCATCAACGATGACGTAGCCTCCACCGGCAACCGTGTGTATGAAAACGACGTGGTGGAAATCGATGGGGAACCCCTGAAAAAAGCCGCCAAGACGGTTTATATCGCCTACAACAAGCCCAAAGGCATTACTTCTACCACCGATCCGGCAGATAAAACCAATATCATTGCTGCCATCCGCCACCCGCAGCGCATCTTTCCGGTAGGGCGGTTGGATAAAGATTCGGAGGGCTTGATTTTCCTCACCAACAACGGCGACATCGTCAATAAGATCCTGCGCGCCGGCAACCGGCATGAAAAGGAATACCTCGTTTCGGTTTCGCCCGACCCCACGCCGGAATTTTTCCGGAAAATGGCCGCCGGGGTGCGCCTGATTCCCGAAGGAAAAACCCTGCCCTGCAAGGTAACGGCTGTTGGAAAACACAGCTTTAAAATCACGCTGGTGCAGGGCTACAACCGCCAAATCCGGCGGATGTGTAGCACCCTGGGCCACAAAGTAACCGAGCTGCGCCGGGTGCGGATTATGAATGTAGTGTTGGGAACCCTGCCGGTTGGAAGCTGGCGGTATTTGACTGTGGAGGAAGTAGAGACCATCGAAACAGCCGTGGCCGACAGCGCTGCCGACGCCAGTGCTTCCCGCCCGGCCCGGAACGTTTTAAAACCGCAATCCGGTCCTAAAGAAAAACCGGAAATCAAAGCTGCTTCTAAGAGTACGCCTGAAAAAGTGCCCGTCGAGAAGAAACCCAAGCCGAAAGCCGGCTATAAAGCTTTTCGGGAGAAAGGCCGGCAACGCTAAACCGGAATCTTTTTCGGAGAACAAGCCAAATACGATGAACTGCGTATTGCAGTGGCTAAAAGATTGTGTCATTTTTGTGGTATGCCCATATCCGTAGCCATTGCCGAAGATAACCGTTTTGCCCTGCGTAGCTGCCTTGATAAGCTGGCGCACGCATCGCACCTGAAAGTGGCTTTCACGGCTGCCAACGGGCAGGCGTTATTACATATGCTGGAGGCCAAACCGGGCGTTGATATTATCCTGATGGATATTGAAATGCCGGTGATGGATGGTATCGAAACCACCGCAGCCGTGAAGCAGCGCTATCCGCACATCAAGGTTTTGATGCTCACAACCTTTGATGATGACGAAAAAATCTTTCAGGCGATTATGGCAGGAGCATCGGGTTATCTGCTCAAGGAAGAACCCTCAGACGTTCTGCTGACGTCCATACACGATACCCTGGGGGACGGGGCAGCCATGTCGGCCAGCATTGCTATGAAAGTGCTGAAAATGATGCGGCAAAATCCGGCAGCAACGGCTACCTCCAAAGCCCCGGCAGCCGAAGACCACGGCCTGACCGAGCGCGAAATAGAACTTTTGGAACAACTTAAAGCCGGCCATACCTACGAGCGCATCGCCGCCAACCTCAACATTGCCATCGGAACGGTGCGCAAACACATTGAACACATCTACCGGAAGTTGCGGGTCAAAAACAAGGTAGAAGCGGTGCAGAAGGCGTTTGGAAAATAGGAGATTTCCGGAAATTTCCGGAAAACGGCAGACTCCTAACAGCCTTTTAAGTAAAAGAAAAAGCGGCTTTTAAGCCGCTTTCGTGTCTTCCATTGTAACCGCAATAGCCTCGGTAGTGGCCGCTGGTTTTTTCATAATGGCGTAAATCTGAAGGCAAAAGCCAATCATCATCAGCACAGGTGCCAGCGTTACACGCCGGAACGAGAAAATCTCGTCGTAGCGGAATACATGCGGATCGGGGCTCTTGCCGCCGGCCATCAGAAATAAGCCCAGCAGAATCAGGCCTACGCCCAAGAGCACAATCCGGTAATTGCTTTTATCGAAAATAAAGTCGCGCGCTGGCACGCCAACAGTCGCGGCTTTAGTCGTAGATTTTCCGGAAACAGGCCGGTTTGCAACGGGCGTTGGGTTCGGCAGGGCGCGCGGGGTGGGGTGCATCACGTTGGGCGGCGTATTCCGGGGATTATTGGGCTGAGCCATAAAAAAATCTTTTTGGAAAGGTAAGAAGATTAATACAAATCGTCGAGGCGCACCTTAAGGTATTTGGTAACGCTGCGGTGCGTACTGAGTAAGGATATCAAAACGCCTACCACCAGCATGCCGGTAAACAGCAAAATCATCGCCGGCGGGTTGTTGAGCACGCGCAGGTCCGGAATCTGGTTTTCGGCAAAGGTTTTGACACCCCACAAACCGGCAATAGCAATCACGGCGCTGATGAGGCCGTTTACGATGGCGCGGGTGTCGAACGGGCGGGCGATAAACCAGCGTGTGGCACCCACCATCTGCATCGTTTTGATAAGAAAACGGTTGGAGAACATCGCCAGGCGCACGGTGTTGTCTATCAAAACAATCACGGTAATAAAAAGCAGGATAGAAAGCACGGCTATAACGTAACCGATGCGCCGGAAATTGCTGTCAATGTTTTTGGCCACTACCACCGGGTATTCCACCGAGGTTACAATATTGCTTTGCCGGATAAACGCCCGGATTTTCTCCAGCGAATCCGGAACTACGTAAGCACTTTTCAAATTCACGATAATCTGTGGCCAGAGCGGATTAACGCCCGCGTTGGTAACAATGTCTTTCCCTTCCAGCGCAGTTAGCTCTTCCAGCGCAGCTTCTTTGGAAACGTAACGCGTCTGCCGGACCCATGGCTGGGCATCCAGGATGGTTTGTAGCTTTTGCCCCATCTCAGGTCGCGTGTTGTCGTGCAGGTTCACGTTCACGTCCATGTTTTCCTTGAATTTTCCGGAAAGTGCATGACCGTTAATCACCACCCAGCCCAGTGTGCCCAGCAGAAACAGGACCAGCGAGATGCCGATAATAGCCGACGCATAAGAAGGCGTTTTTTTCGCTTTTGCCATAAGCGGCAAAAATAGGGCTGCTGAGATTGGATAACACTTAAAATCCGGGCGCAGCGTTTCCGGAAAAAGAAGCCTTTTAATAGCCGGAATAAGCGATTTCGCACCACATCCGCGCATCGCCGAGAGATCCCAGAGCCTTGCGGGCGTTTTCACTGACGGCAGCCACGGTTTTATAATACTGCTTGGTAACCGGCACTTTCCCGATCACCTTGGCATACACAACGCGCCCGTTGGCGGGATTCCGGAAACGAACAATAGCGCCATGCGGTGCCGTGTTGTGAAAAGCATAGTAGGTGTCGCCGGTTCCGCCCGGGAAAAAAGTGATCGGGCCGGTTGTCTGGTTCAGGGGCGCCCCACGGGATACAAGATCTTCAAACTCAGCCTCGGCAGCCGGGACCGGCGGTTTGGGCGGCGTATTTTCCATTGGATTGTCCATCAGAACGGTTCCTGCCGTATCGGGCTGAGGTACGTCTGTTGCCGGAATAATTTCGTCTTTCCGGGAAGCAGGTTGTTTTAAATAGCCCAGCAACACGCGGGCACCGGCACCGCTGCAATAGGGTTTTAATCCCGGGTTTAACCGTTGCAAATAAGAAATAGAACGATCGATACTACCGGCCAAAACCGTAAAATTCTCTACCCCTGCACAACGAAACACCACGGGCTGGGCTCCGGGCGAAAACGAATCGGTGAGGTTTCGCGGGCTGAGCGGAATGCGCAATTTCAAACCGGGAACGATGGCCGCGCCGAAAGCCACCCCGTTTTCCGCAGCTATCGTTCGGGGTAGAACATTGTACAGACGTCCTGCATCCTCCAGCTTTTCGTTTTGTTGCAGGATATGAAACAACACCCAACGCCCGCTTTGCAGATGCGCGAAAAGCGTGTCGGGGGCAGCCTGTACCCGAACGCTGGCGAGAGACGTTAAAAACAACAAAAACAAGGCTATTTTTCTCAACAGAAATACTTTTTTGGAAGAATGGGTTTAAAAAGACGTGCCGGAAAGCAGGAGCGTCGGTTGTTGTTTTCCGGAAAAGGTATCTTATTTCCGGAAATTTTCCGGTCGGGTGGCATCCGGGTCGGCATTGTTTTTGATTTGAGTGCTGTTTCTTTAAAAAGGTCTGGCTCATAGCGCTGGACCTTGTCTGCAAAACGTCCTTTTTGCCTTCCCTATGCGGTATGTCCTCACCCTTCTTGCTTTTCTCTCCGCTTTTCCACTCGCTGCTCAGGATACCCTTGCCCCGGCCAGTATGCGCTATGCCCATCCCAACATCCTGAAACGCATTTTTCTGGGTGGTAATTACCGGAAAACCTGGAAAACGCCGGTGCATGTGCCGCTTTTTCACATCAAAAAAACCAATGGCGGCTACACCATTAAAAAGCTCGGCGGCGGACAACAAACCAAGAGCCTGCGTATCAAAGACACGGGCGGTACCACGGTGGTCATCCGCACGGTGGATAAAACAGTAGATAAGGCGCTGGAATCCCAGAATATCAAAAGCGGTTTTATCAAAACCATCACGCAGGATATGATTTCGGCAGCCCATCCGTATGGCGCAGTGGCCGTGCCGCCGATTGCCCACGCCGTTGGCATTCTTTCCACCGAGCCGGTTGTGTATTATGTGCCCGACGATCCGGGCATGGATTCCTTTCAAAGCATTTTTGCCAACCAAATGGTGGTGCTGGAAGCCCGGAAACCTACGTTTGAGCCCAAAGACAAAGTGCGGGATACCGAAGAACTACTGGCCGACCTGCAAGCGAAAAAGCCCCTGAAAATAGACCTGCAAATGTTGTTTCAGGCCCGGCTGGTGGATATGCTCATTGGCGACTGGGATCGCCACGGCGGGCAATGGAAATGGGGCTACCGGCCGGTGGGCGATTCTACGTATGTCTATCCCATTCCGGTGGATCACGATCAGGCTTTTTTCCATTCCAGCGGGATTCTGGTGCCGCTCGTCCGGCCTTTTACGATGAAACATCTGGTCGGGTTTAAAGACAATATGCACCGCATTAAAAAGCTGAACCGCAAAGAGTGGGATTTTGACAAGGTGTTTATCGGGCAACTGCCCCGTCAGCAGTGGGAGAGCGGTATTAAAAGCTTTCAAAGAAAAGTGACCGACAGTGTTTTACAAGCGGGTATCAACCGAATGCCGAAGGAAATTGTGGCGATTCATGGAGAAGAGCTTTTTGAGAAACTGCAAGGCCGCCGCAATACCATGCTGCGCGATGGGATGCGCTACTACCGGTTTCTGGAAAAGCGCCCGCTGAAAGAACTGGCACAAAAAGCCGAGGATGCGCGGGAAGAAGCGGTGCCGGAAGCCGAGGAGTAGCCTTTTGGGATAAAAGACGATAGACAAAAGACCAAAGAGATGCCGGAAACAGAAAATTTTCCTCCGGGTTCGGTTGAGATGTGCAAAGTGCACGTCTCAACCGTTTGTCTGTCTAATCAATTAGAATCCTCTTCTACGAACCAAATTGCTGTAAATCCCGAAGGCTCTGGCTCCGCAAAAAGTATTTTCCCAGCACATCAAATTCAATGTTGAGGGCGTCGCCGGGCTGCAGGGCTGAAAACGTGGTGTTTTCGTAGGTGTACGGAATAATCGTCACCGAGAATTCCGTTTTTGCTACGTCAAAAACCGTTAAGGAAACACCGTTCAGACACACACTTCCTTTTTCAATCAGCAAGGCAGCAAATTTTTCCGGGAACCGGAACCGGAATACCCAGCTCCCATTCTTTTCTTCCTGCAAAACACAGGTACAAATTCCATCCACATGGCCCTGCACAAAATGGCCATCCAGGCGGTCGCCAAGGCGCAAACCGCGTTCCAGATTCACCGAATTTCCGGAAATCCAGGTGCCAAGTGTGGTTTTGGAAAGAGTTTCGGCCACGGCAGTAACGCGGTAACGCGGCCCGTCAATGGCTACTACCGTGAGGCACACGCCGTTGTGGGCCACCGATTGGTCTATCTTTAACTGGCCTTCATAGGCCGGTGCTTCCACCCAGAAATGGCGGCTGTCGCCTTCGTCTGCAACATCTACAACCTGCCCGATGGTTTCTACAATTCCTGTAAACATAGCCGCAAAATTGGGGTGAACGCAGTAAAGGGCGAACACGTAGGTTCTTTCCTACAAGAACCTCTTTTGTCTAAATGCTACGGCTGCCGGTAGGCCGTGCCTCGGTGTGTCCGGATGCTGGTGTCGGAACGGACGGAAAACTGAATCTGAAGATGTGTGGAATCGGCGTAATTGCGCAGTAGAAAACCGCTTACGGTGTCCTGCGGGCGACAAAAAATCTGTCCGGAAACGGCGTTGGTATCCAGTGTGGCCCGAAAGCCGACGCGCGGTGCGGTGAGCGTCAGGGCGGTGGCACAAAAGCCTTCTATGCGAAGGGCATTTTTACCTTGCGGGATAATGTTGAGTGTGTAATCCTGCCAGGCAGCGCTGTCGGCGTAGCCGTCGTTGTCATAGACTGAATCCCGGAAAACAAAGCGGCCTCTAAATAAATCAGACGGAAAGAAACACACCGAAGGATCTGCTTTTCCCGGAAAATCCCAGTTATAATTTACTGCTTCCGGGTCGTTGCAGAAAGGGCGGTTTTGCAGTCGCGGATCGGTGGCGTTGTACTTGTTTTCTTCCTGTTTGCAGGCAAAAAGGAAAAGCACCAGCCCGATTCCACAAATCCATTCCTTCTTTTTCATTATTTGGAAGAAAGATTAAAACAACTTTTGGGCTTAGAAGCTGGAAGTAATGCTAAACTTTAAACCATTAAACGCCGGCTCGTAGCGACACACGCCGCCGGTGCAGTTCACGCCTTCCACCTGCCGCACATAGGCCGCCGTGAAGCGATGTGGACCACGCGTATACGCTCCAAAAAACTGGTAGAAATGTTTGTTGCCCTTAATGGCGCTTTCATCCGACGGATTCACCAGATACATATCGGAAACGGCGATGCTCAGACGTGGGGCAATATTGTATTCAGCCAATAAAAACGCCTGCGGTCCAAGATCGTCTTCGGTGAACATATACTCGGCTTCCAGACGAATGGATTTTTTCTCGTTCAGCCGGTACGTAAATTCTGTAAAAGGCGTAAAAGCCGTCAGCGTGCGGGCCGCCGGATTCACCTGATACACCTTCCGGTTATACACCAGATACTGTGCGCCTACCTGAAAATTGATCGGTCCGAGGTTGCGCCAGTCCAGGTCGCCGTAGGCTTCGCGGTACAGCTTTACGTCATCGAGCGTATTGATGTGCGTGTAGTTCAGGGTAATGGTTACGTCATCGTTGGGCGCAATGAGCACATCGCCGCCGAGGGCTACTTCCGAGAGGTTCTGGGATGCGGGCGAATAGCGGGCCAGGAGGCGCTGTGGGCGCAGGCGGGCCACTACGGGTTGCCAGTTGAGCAGTCCGGCCAGCAGCACTTCGTTGGGCGAGGTGCGCATCTCAAAATTTTCGGTTCGCTTGGCCGAGGCGTTCACGGCAAAGCCTTTGCGGGCATAACTAGCCGTTCCGTAGAGCACATTTCCGGAAAAATTCCGGAGTTTGTTGTTGACTGCAATCGCTTCCTCGGTTTTATAGGCCGCTTCGGTATAGATAGAAAGAGAACCGCTGGTAAATGTGTTGTAAACCGTGGCCGCGTACATATTGTACTTTGGTACGAACCGGTCATCAAGTGGCTCGCTATTAATGGTTCCGGCTATTGCCGACATGGATTTTTCGTCCAGCGTCCGGTTCAACACGCCCACGCCGGGAGCGAAGTTGTATTTACCCGCCACCTGCACGTCGCCTTCGGCATTGATGGCCTTGATGACCGGGTCATAATGCGGGAAAAGGGATACGGTTCCGGAACCAAAAAGAGCCGTACTTTTCTGATAACCCATCATCCCTTTTACTGAAAAATGATCGGAAGGCTTGTACTTAACGTGAACGCCCTGCAAGGCGTTATCAATCAAAAGGCCACGGTCTTCATACGCGCGGAAAAGGATTCCGGAACCAATCTGGTCATAAATCGTTCCGCCCGTTACCGTCAGCTCGCCGATGTTTTTGGAAAGCGTCAGCGCGCCGAGGCCAATGCCGTTGTAGGAAGTCTGCGGGTTGTAAAGATTGGAGTTGTAAAACCCGTCAATCCGGATAAAAGCCGAAAAGTCGTTTTGGGCGTAGCGCAAGGAAAGCCAACTTTCGGAGCCACTGCGCAGATTATCGTATTGCGGTGTTCCAGCGGCAGCAATAGAGGTGTCGCGGTTAAAGAAATTGACGTTTGCCTGAAGGTCGCCACTCAGCGAGCCTTGTGCCAGCGAAGATAAAGGAAGGGTGATTAAACCAAAAGCGATCAGCGCCAGTCTCATCCGTACAGTTTGGGAGTCTATATTTGAAAGCCCGAAATTAAGGTTTTCAATCTAAGGCCTGCAAACCTCCTTATCTTTGGCTTACCCTATGAAAAAAATACTCCTCGCCGCCGCCTTTTCTTTTGCTTCGGTTTCGCTGTTTGCGCAGTCGCCGCTGCCCACCACCACGATTAAGAACATGGCTACCGGCAGCAAAGTGGCTTTCAACAGTGCTTTTAAGCCGGGCCGCGTTACGATGGTGAACTTTTGGGCCACCTGGTGTGTTCCCTGTAAGAAAGAAATCAAAAACGTGCGCATGAAGTTGGCCGAATGGCGTCAGCAGGCCGACTTTGACTACATGACCGTTTCGATGGATGAAAGCCGCGCCGAGGGCCTGGTACGATCTTATGCAGTGTCTCAAGGGTGGGATTTTCCGTACTATATGGATCCGAATTCTGACCTGAAACGCTCTTTAAACTTCCAGAACGTGCCGTTCACCATTTTGGTGGATAAAGAAGGCAAAGTAGCCTACATGCACAGCGGCTACGAGGAAGGCTCTGAAAACGAAATTTTCAAAAAAATTCAGGAACTGGCGAAGTAATCCTTTATTTTCCAACCTTTCTGAAGCAAGAAGGCGATACGTCACGGAGATGGAATCGCTTTTTTTGTGCCCGTTATTTTCCGGAAATTTTTCTTTTTCAGGATAAGGAAAGGTGGTTTTAACCGTTTAGAAAGGTCTTGTTTGGGGCAGTCCCCTTCAAAGCCAGTACTTTTGAATTGTTTGCCTTATCCTTTTTGCTTTAGATGGCGATTCCCTTTTTCAAAAAAACAACCACGACCACCACTGTAACTACGGATGATTCGGTCGGGCCCCCAGTCAAAAAAACGGTAGTTAAAAAGAAAAAACCGGTGTGGCGCGAATGGCTGGACGCAGCCCTTTTCGCCGTGGTGGCGGCTACGCTGATTCGGCTGTTTCTGGTAGAAGCCTACACCATCCCGACCGGCTCTATGGAAGGGTCGCTCCTGGTGAATGATTTCTTGTTCGTCAGCAAGCTGTCGTATGGACCGCGCCTGCCGATGACGCCGCTCGCCGTGCCGCTCGTGCACAACACCATGCCCGTTACCGGCGGCAAAAGCTACTCGGAAGCCGTGAAGTGGAAATACCGCCGCCTGCCCGGTTTTGGCGATGTGGAGCGCTACGATGTGGTGGTGTTCAACTTTCCCAACGGCGACACGATTATCCGCGAATATCCCGATCAGGATTACTACCAGTTTGTGCGGGCCTACGGGCGCGAGGCGGTCCACAGCCAGTTTCACGTGATGACGCGGCCGGTAGACAAAAAAGAAAACTATATCAAGCGCTGCGTGGGCGTTCCGGGTGATGTGATTGCTATTCGAGACGGGCGTTTGTTTGTAAATAACCAACCTGCGCCGCAGTTTCCGAAAAGCAAGACCACTTTTTATGTAAAAGGAAAGCCTTTGGGTTATGATTTTATGGAGGAAAACGAAATTCGCGTTGATGAATCCACACCACAGCGAGCCGATACGTTTTTCTATTCTTTTGAGTGGGATCAGCTGGAAATGGTGCGGGCTGCCGCAGGTGGCGCACCGGTAGGACCTTATTTCTACCCGGCAAATTCCGGCGCTGAATTTGTCTTTCCCTACGACGCGGCTTATGCCGGCTGGAACCGCGACCAGTATGGTCCGGTTACCGTTCCGAAGGCAGGCGTAACTGTGGCGCTCAATGCGGCAACGCTTCCATTCTACCGGCGTATCATTGCCAATTATGAAGGCAATACGCTTCAGGAAACACCCGGCGGCATTCTCATCAACGGCCAGCCTGCTACGAGCTACACCTTTAAACAGGATTACTTCTGGATGATGGGCGACAACCGCCACAATTCGCTTGACAGCCGCTATTGGGGTTTTGTGCCCGAAGACCACGTCGTAGGCAAAGCATGGTTTGTATGGCTTTCCTACGGCAAAGACGGCCTTCGCTGGAGCCGGTTGCTACGCAGCATCAAGGCACTGGAGCAATAGGTTTTTGAGACCAAAGACGATAGACCAAAGAGAATACTGTAGAGACGCCCAATCTGGGCGTCTCTTTTTATGGCTTTATCACGCTTTTTTTGATAACCCTTTAAAGAAGAATTCCCTCTCCGGAAGTGAAAGCTTTTTAGCCCAACTTTGCAGGCATAAAAGCCAGAGCCGCAGGCTTTGATTTCCGGAAAAACGCCCTTATTTCCGGAAATTAAATTCACTCAGGCTACTTCCTTCCTCTAAAACAATTATGAAAAAACGCTTTTTGCTTTTTCCGGCAGCGCTTCTCCTGTCTTTCGCCGCCTGCACCAACAGCGCCGAAGACAATCCCGGCTTTACCCGCGAATCGGTGGTAACCAAAGACGGGCAGCCCGACGGGCAGGCGCTTTTTGTGCAAAACTGCTCGGCGTGCCATCAAAAAGACCGCGACATGGTAGGGCCGGCGTTACAG